>DASUYI010000399.1:0-4036 GCA_036377475.1 Steroidobacteraceae bacterium
GTGCCTGGGGACTGTCCCCTTCTTTCCGGACGTTCCCCCACGTCCGCGAGGAAGCCCGCCAGCTTCAGGCGCTGTGCCTCGCCGCCCGACAGCGTCGGCACGGGCTGGCCGAGTCGCAGGTAGTCGAGGCCCACGGCCGCGAGCGGCTCCAGGCGCGCGAGCACCTCCGCGTCGCCGGCGAAGAAAAGGACGGCCTCCGACACGGTCAACTCGAGCACCTGCGCGACGTCGTATGCACGATCGCCGCGCTCGAGGCGCACCTCGAGCACTTCGGGCCGGAAGCGCTTGCCGTCGCAGTCCGGGCAGCGCAGGTACACGTCCGACAGGAACTGCATCTCGACGTGCTCGAAGCCGTTGCCGCCGCAGGTCGGGCAGCGCCCGTTGCCCGAATTGAAGCTGAACGTGCCGACCGTGTAGCCGCGCTCGAGCGCGAGCGGCGCCCGCGTGAAGAGCTTGCGGATCGCATCGAACGCGCCGACGTAGCTGGCCGGGTTCGATCGCGTCGTCCGGCCGATCGGCGTCTGGTCGATCATCACGACGTCGTCGACGAAATCCGCGCCGAGGATCTCGCGGTGCGCGCCCGGCAGTTCGGTCGGTTTGCCCTTCGCGCGCCGCAGGCCCGCGTGCAGCACGTCCTGCACCAGCGTCGACTTGCCCGAACCGGACACGCCGGTCACGCAGACCAGCCGATGCACCGGGAACTCGACGTCGACGTCCTTGAGGTTGTGTTCGGTCGCGCCGAGCACGCGGAGCACCGGGTGTCCGGGTTGCGGGGGCGGCCGCCGACCCACCGCGGCCAGCGCATCGCGCCGGCCCGAGAGGTACTGCGCCGTCAGCGTGTCCGAGCGCACGGCGAGTTCACCCGGCGTGCCTTCGAACACGACCCGGCCGCCGTGCTCGCCCGGGCCCGGCCCCATGTCGAGGATCCGGTCGGCGGTCAGCATGATCTGCGGGTCGTGTTCGACGACGAGCAGCGAGTTGCCGTTGTCGCGCAGCCGGTGCATGACCTCGATCACGCGCTTCATGTCGCGCGGGTGCAGGCCGATCGAGGGCTCGTCGAGCACGAACAGCGTGTTGACGAGCGACGTGCCGAGCGCCGTCGTCAGGTTGATGCGCTGGACTTCGCCGCCCGACAGCGTGCGCGACTGGCGGTCGAGCGTCAGGTAGCCGAGCCCCACGCGCACCAGGAACCCGAGCCGGGCACGCACCTCGCCGAGCAATTGCTCCGTCGCCTCGTCGAGCAGCGCGGGCAGGTCGATGCGTTCGAAGAACGCCTGGCATTGGTCGAGCGGCAGCAGCATCACGTCGTGGATGCTGGCCCCGGGCCTTCCAGCGGCGGACAGCCGCCAGAGCAAAGCTTCGTCCTTCAGTCGCGCGCCATGACAGGCCGGACACGGCGTGTAGCTGCGGTACTTCGCGAGCAGCACGCGCACGTGCATCCTGTAGCTCTTCGACTCGAGCCACTGGAAGAAGCGGCGCACGCCGTACCAGACCTTCTTTTCCCAGGGGCCCTCGCCCTCGAGGACCCAGTGCTGCTGTTCGGCCGTCAGGTCGCGCCACGGCGTGTCGACGGGAATGCCGCGTTTCTTCGCGTACCGCAGCAGGTCGTCCCGGCATTCGCGGTTCGACTCCGTCTGCCAGGGCTTCACGGCGCCGCCACGCAGCGTCTTGCCCGTGTCGGGCACCACGAGGCCGTAGTCGATGCCGATCACGCGACCGAAGCCGCGGCACGTCTCGCAGGCCCCGAGCGGCGAGTTGAACGAGAACAGGCTCGGGGTCGGTTCGCGGTAGTGGATGTCGCAGTCCGCGCAGTGCAGGTCCGTCGAGAAGCGCCAGACGGTCTCCTCATCCGGCGTTCCAGCGACCTCCGCCTCCTTCGAGGGAGCCGTGCGGACGTTTACGCGACCCCGGCCGACCCGCAGCGCCGACTCGAGGGCGTCGATCACGCGGGCGCGCTCGGCGCCCCCGAGTCGGAAGCGGTCCTGCACGACCTCCACCTGACCCGGCCGTTGGGAGTGGATGCGGGCATAACCCTGCTGCTCGAGCAGCGCCACGACCTCCGCCTCGGTGAAGTTCACCGGCACGGCGACCGGGAACGTGACGACCAGCCGCGGGTCGCCGAGTCGTGTCGCCCGCTGCGTCATCGCCGCGTAGATCGAGTCCGGCGTGTCGCGTCGCACGGGTCCGCCGCAACCACGGCAGTGCAGCTGCGCCGCGCGCGCGAACAGCAGCTTCAGGTGGTCGTTGAGCTCCGTCATGGTCCCGACCGTCGAGCGCGAGGTGCGGACCGGGTTGGTCTGGTCGATCGCGATCGCGGGCGGGATGCCGTCGATGCGGTCCACCTGCGGCTTGTCCATGCGGTCCAGGAACTGGCGCGCATAGGGCGAGAACGTCTCGACGTAGCGGCGCTGCCCCTCGGCGTAGACCGTGTCGAAGACGAGCGAGGATTTCCCCGAGCCCGACACGCCGGTCACCACGACCAGCTGGCGCAGCGGGATGTCGAGGTCGAGACCACGGAGGTTGTTCTGCCGGGCCCCGCGAACGCGGATGCAGTCGTGCGATGAGTCGGACATGTCTGGGGGTGCCCCGAGGCGGGAGGCCGGGGCAAACACCAAGCTACCACGAACCGGGCGGATGGCCGATACTTCGCGCCAAACGAATTCCATGCTCGGTGGACCGGATGCGGTTCTTTTCGGCGCTGATGCCGCGCGAAACGCGGTTTTTCGACCTGTTCGACCGCCACGGCGCGCTGATCGTCGAGGGCAGCAACGCCATCGTCGAGCTCGTCCGGCGATACGAGGACACGGCGCGACGAGCCGGGCTGATCCAGCGCATCGGCGACATCGAGCGCAGCGCGGACAAGATCACGCACGAGACGATCTCGGTCCTCCACTCGACGTTCATCACGCCGTTCGACCGCAACGACATCCACCGGCTGATCTCCGGCATGGACGACGTGCTCGATCTGATGCAGGACGCGGCCGAATCGATGCACCTGTTCGACATCCAGACATTGCCGCCCGCGTCGCTGCGGATGGCTGAGCTGCTGCAGTCGTGCTGCACCAAGGTGCAGGCCGGCGTGGCGCTGCTGCGTTCGATGGACAACGCGCCCAAGGCGCTCGCGCTCACCGAGGAGATCGACCAGCTCGAAAGCGAAGCCGACATGGTGTCGCGCGACGGCATTTCGCGGCTCTTCCGCGAAGAGCAGGACGTGCGCCAGTTGATCAAGCACAAGAACGTCTACGAGTACCTCGAGGACGCGATCGACAAGTGCCAGGACGTGGCCAACGTCATCGAATCGGTGGTCGTGGAAAACGTCTGATGCCCGTCGAGATGACCATCCCCATCGCGACGCTGGTGTTGCTCGTCGCGCTGGCACTCGTGTTCGACTTCATGAACGGCTTCCACGACGCGGCCAATTCGATCGCCACCGTCGTCTCGACCGGCGTGCTGCGCCCGCATTACGCGGTCGCCTGGGCGGCGTTCTTCAACTTCGTCGCGATCTTCATCTTCCACCTCAAGGTGGCGGCGACGGTCGGCAAGGGAATCGTCGACCCCGTCGCGATCGACCAGTACGTGATCTTCGGCGCGCTGATCGGCGCGATCGCCTGGAACCTGATCACCTGGTACTACGGCATTCCGTCGAGTTCGTCGCACGCGCTGATCGGCGGCTTGATCGGCGCCACGCTCGCCAAGGCGGGCACCGACCCGCTGGTGACCAAGGGCATCCTCAAGACCGTCACGTTCATCTTCGTCTCGC
Organism: Steroidobacteraceae bacterium; assembly: GCA_036377475.1. Classification (GTDB taxonomy): domain Bacteria; phylum Pseudomonadota; class Gammaproteobacteria; order Steroidobacterales; family Steroidobacteraceae; genus RPQJ01. The sequence continues at coordinate 3,761 of DASUYI010000399.1, forward strand.
CGCTGCTCGGCATGACGCTCGGCGCGCTGCTGATGATCGCCGTGTCGTGGGCCTGCCTGCGTGCTGCGCCTAGGCGCGTCGACCGGTGGTTCCGGCGGTTGCAGCTCGTGTCGTCCGCCGCGTACAGCATCGGGCACGGCAGCAACGACGCGCAGAAGACCATGGGCATCATCTGGCTGTTGCTGATCGCGGCCGGGGTCACCGCCCCCGAGGCGACGATGCCCCCGAACTGGGTCATCGTGAGCTGCTACGTCGCGATCGCGTTCGGCACGATGT
>DASUYI010000400.1:0-3305 GCA_036377475.1 Steroidobacteraceae bacterium
GCCTCGGCATCGGCCATGCGCACGTGCCCGTTGGCATACGCGCGCCGCGTCGCGGGCCGGTCGCGCACGGCCGCGAACCAGCGCTCCACTTCGGGGAAGTCCGCGAGCGACTGGCCTTGCCACTCGTGGTGGACGATCCACGGGAAGCAGGCGATGTCCGCGATCGAGTACTCGCCCGCAATGTACTCGCGCCCGGCCAGCCGTCGCTGCAGCACGCCGTACAGGCGGTTCATTTCGTCGGTGTACCGGCGGATGCCGTACTCGACCTTCTCCTTCGCGAACATGCGGAAGTGGTGCGCCTGCCCCGCCATCGGACCGAGGCCTGCGACCTGCCAGTACACCCACGGCAGCACGTCGTAACGACCGCGCAGGTCGTGCGGCAGCAGCCGACCCGACTTCTCCGCGAGGTACTGCAGGATCGCGCCCGATTCGAAGACCGGGAGCGGCCCGCCCGGCGCGTCGAGATCGACGATGGCCGGAATGCGGTTGTTCGGACTGATCTCGAGGAACTCTGGTGCGAATTGCCCACCACGCAGGATGTCGACGTCGACGAGACGGTACGGCAACCCGCACTCCTCGAGCATCATCGGCACCTTGAGGCCGTTGGGCGACGGAAAGAAGTGAACCTCGATCATGCGACCGCGACCTCGCCGTAGTCGTCCGGCGTCACGGTCACGCGCTGGCCGACCTGCAGGCGCGACGGGTCATCGACGGCAACGCCCGCGCCGGTCGTCGGCGCAGCCGCGCGGGCCACCTCGAGCGCCTCGCCCGCCTCGATGTCGCTGCGTCGCCCGTGGCCCACGGCCCGCACGCGCTGCTCCCACGCGGCCACCTGGACGCTGCGCCAGGCGAGTCCCTTGATGGCCAGCAGCACGCGCACCTTTTCGGCGTACGGCGACCAGTCGAAGTCATGAAGGATCGGCTCGCTCACGCGCTTGTTCCCTGTTGCCCGGGCCCGATCCGACTATAAGGAAAAGCGCTCCATAAAAAAACAGTCAGGCTTGTTTATTTTGGCAGGACCGGCACCTATACTGGACCGGTCAGTTCGAGAGGACCCGCACGATGGACTCCGCCGCAACCGAACGTTTCGTCCGCCGGTTCACCGAGGGCATGCAGTACGAGGCCACGCGCGAAGGACCGCCGGAGGGATTTCCGCAATTGCCGTCGATCCCGGGCGGCCGGTACAACGACCCGATTTTCCTGGCCGCCGAGCAGCAGGGCCTCTGGAAGCGGTCGTGGCTGTACGCCTGTCACTCCGACGAAGTGCCCGAGGCCGGCAGCTTCCTGCTCTGGACCAGGACGGGTTCGCCGATCCTGATCCTGCGCGGCAAGGACATGAAGATCCGCGCGTTCTACAACACCTGCCGGCACCGCGGCGCCCCGCTCGTAAAGTCCGACACCGGACGCTGCGACGGGCTCGTCTGCTCGTACCACGGCTGGACCTATGCGCTCGACGGCCGGTTGATCAACCTGCGCGACAAACGCGACTTCGTCGGCCTCGACATGGGCCGGCATGCGCTCGTGTCGGTGCGCTGTGAAATGCTCGCGAACTGGGTGTTCATCAACGAAGACCCGGAGGCGCGACCGCTGCTCGAGGAACTCGGCCCCATTCCCGCGCACCTCCAGCAGTTCCAGCCCGAGTCGCTGCGTTTCGTCGAGAAGCACGGCTACGACCTCAAGTGCAACGTCAAGGTGCTGCTCGACGCATTCCTCGAGACCTACCACCTCAAGTCCATCCACCAGAACACGGTCGACCGCTTCCTCGACCATCGCGGCACGACCATCGCGCTCTACCGTCACGGTCACTCGCTGATGGTCACGCCGAACCGGCGTCCGGACTGGATCGATCCCGGCACGCGCGGGATGCGCCGCGTCGAGACCGCCACGGTCATCTCGACGCGCAACAATCCGTCCTGGAACATTTACCCGAACCTCGTCACGCCGATCGACCCCTCCGGCTGCCCGTTCCTCGTATTCTGGCCGACCGGCCCGGACTCGATGCGCATCGAGTGCCACTGGTTCGCGCCGGACTGGGGCGACGAGCCGCTGAACCCGCTGTGGCACACGCGCATCGCCAACTTCGATCGCATCCTCGACGAGGACCTGCAGTTTGCCGAGAAGATCCAGAAGTCGGTCGAGTCGCCGGGCTTCCGCGGCATGACGCTCAATTACCAGGAGCGACGCATCTATCACTGGCACGAGGAACTCGACCGGCGCATCCGCGCGGCCGGGATCGAATTGCCGCACCACCTGCGCGTCGAGCCGCGACTCGAGCAGTATTGCGAGGAGGCCTGACGCCGAATGACGCGGTCCGGCCTCAGGAGCTTCGGTGCGTACGTGCCGCGCCTGCGCCTCGAGCGCGAGGCGATCGCGGCCGCGACCGGCTGGGCCTCCGGACTGCGCGGCGGCAAGCCCAACGGCCGGCGCAGTTACTGTGCGTGGGACGAGGACAGCGTCACGATGGCGGTCGAAGCCGCGCGCGACTGTCTCGTCGGTCACGATCGCAGCGCAAGTTCGTCGCTCGTGTTCGCGTCGACCACGCACCCCTTTGCGGACCGCTGCAACGCCGGTGTCGTCGCCGAGGCGCTCGACCTCAATGAGGCGATGCACACGAGCGATGCCGCGGGTCATCAGCGGGCCGGCGTCGCCGCGTTGCTCGAGGCCCTGCGCGGCGTGAACGCAGGCAACGGTCCTGCGATCGTCGTTGCGGCCGAACGCAGGAGCGCCCGTGTCGGGAGCGAGCAGGAGTCGCGCTTCGGCCATGGGGCCGCCGCCGTGCTGGTCACGGGCGGGGACGATCTCGCGGCGGAACTTATTGGCCAGGCGTCGCTGCGCGCCGATTTCGTCGATCACTATCGTGGCGCAAACCGGGACTACGACTACGCCTACGAGGAGCGCTGGGTGCGCGACGAGGGCTACCTCGCGCTGGTCCCACGCGCGATCGCAGCGGCGCTCGAGCGCGCCGGTGTCGCGACGCACGAGGTTGCCCACTGCATCGTGCAGGGCCCGCAGCGGTTTGCGCAGGCGGTGGTCAAGTCGGCCGGCCTGCGCGCAGAGACGGTAGAGAACGACCTGCACGCGGCCTGCGGCGACACCGGCGTGGCACACCCGCTGCTGCTGCTCGGCGGCGTGCTCGAACGCGCCGAGCCGGGAGCGCTCGTGCTGGTCGCGGGTTTCGGTCAGGGCTGCGACGTCGTCGTGCTGCGCGCGACCGGGCGCCGTGCCGCCGCCGGGCGCGGCTGCTCCGGAGCGCTCGCGGGCGGCGTCGCGAACCGCGAGTACGTCCGTTTTCTCGCCAACTGCGG
>DASUYI010000401.1:0-2031 GCA_036377475.1 Steroidobacteraceae bacterium
TCAACGGAGCGGCGGTCGGCGTCGGCGCGACCATGACCCTGGCGATGGACGTGCGGCTGGCCTCGGACAAGGCGCGCATCGGCTTCGTCTTCGGCAAGCTCGGGATCGTGCCGGAGGCGTGCTCGAGCTGGTTCCTGCCGCGACTCGTCGGAATTTCGCAGGCGCTCGAGTGGATCTACACCGCCGAGCCGTTCGATGCGGCCGAGGCCGTGCGCGGCGGGCTGGTCAAGGCCGCGGTGCCGCCGTCGCAACTGCTCGACGAGGCGCGCAAGCTCGCGCATCGCTTCATCGATCATCGCTCACCGGTCGCGGTCGGCCTTGCACGTCAGCTCGTCTACCGCAACGGCGCGCAGCCGCACCCGATCGAGGCGCATCGCGTCGATTCGCTCGCGATGTGGCACCTGAGCCAGAAGGACGGCGCCGAGGGCGTGCGCGCGTTCCTCGAGAAGCGCGCGCCGCAGTTCACGTCCAGAGTGTCGAGCGATCTGCCCGATTTCGTCGCGGAATGGCTGCAGGCGCCTTGATCGTCTCCACCTCTCCCGACGCCTCGGGAGAGGTGAAGATCACGCGCGTCTTTTGGCGACCTGCCGGTGCCGGTGCAGCAGCGGCTCGGTGTAACCCGACGGCTGCTTCGTGCCCTCGAACACCAGGTCGCACGCGGCCCGGAACGCGGGTCCGTCGAACGCCGGCGCCATCGGCCGATAGAACGGATCGGCCGCGTTCTGCCGATCGACGACCGCGGCCATGCGCTGCATGACCTCGAGCACGCGCTCGCGCGTCACGACGCCGTGGTGCAGCCAGTTCGCGATGTGCTGCGACGAGATGCGGCAGGTCGCACGGTCCTCCATGAGCGCGACGTTGTTGATGTCCGGCACCTTGGAGCAACCGACGCCCTGGTCGACCCAGCGCACGACGTAACCGAGGATGCCCTGCGCGTTGTTCTCGAGTTCGGCCGTGATCTCCGCTTCGGACCAGTCCGTCTTCGGCGCAAGCGGGATCGTGAGGATGCCGGACAAGCGCTCGCCGCGACCTGCCTGCGCGAGTTCCGCCTGCCGCGCCCGCACGTCGCACGCGTGGTAGTGCGTCGCGTGCAGCGTCGCCGCGGTCGGGCTCGGCACCCACGCGGTGGTCGCGCCGGCCTTCGGGTGTCCGATTTTCTGCTGCAGCATGTCGTGCATGAGGTCGGGCATGGCCCACATGCCCTTGCCGATCTGCGCCTTGCCGACCAGGCCGCACGCCAGCCCGATCTCGACGTTCGACAGCTCGTAGTTGAGGATCCACGGCTGCGTCTTCATCTCGCCCTTGCGCACCATCGGGCCTGCTTCCATGGACGTGTGGATCTCGTCGCCGGTGCGGTCGAGGAAGCCCGTATTGATGAAGCAGACGCGCGACTTCGCGGCGCGGATGCATTCCTTGAGATTGACGGTGGTGCGCCGTTCCTCGTCCATGATGCCGATCTTGACCGTATTCCGCGGCAGGCCGAGCGCCTGCTCGACCCGCGTGAAGATCTCGTCGGCGAACGCGACCTCCTCGGGGCCGTGCATCTTGGGCTTCACGACGTAGACGGAGCCCTGCGTCGAGTTCCGCAAGCCGTCCTGCTTGCGCAGGTCGGCCATCGCGATCAGCACCGTGCACATCGCGTCGAGCAGTCCCTCGAACGCCTCGCGGCCGTCGCGGTCGAGCACGGCGGGGTTGGTCATGAGGTGCCCGACGTTGCGGACGAGCATGAGCGAGCGGCCCTTGAGCGCGAACGGCATGCCGGCCGGGCTCACGTACTGACGATCGGGGTTCATGGCACGCTCGAACTTGCGGCCGCCCTTCTCTACTTCCTCGACCAGGTCGCCCCGCATCAGGCCGAGCCAGTTGCGGTACGCGAGCGCCTTGTCGTCGGCATCGACGGCCGCCACCGAGTCTTCGCAGTCCATGATCGTCGTGATCGCGGCCTCGAGCAGCACGTCGGCCACGCCGGCCGCGTCCGCCTTGCCGATGCGGCTCGCGCGATCGACCAGGATCTCGACGTGCAGGCCGTGG
>DASUYI010000402.1:0-2547 GCA_036377475.1 Steroidobacteraceae bacterium
CCGCGCGCGACCGGTTGCTGCCCGCCGAGGTGTCGGACCTGCTGGTGCTGGTCGTGACCGCGTCGATGATCCTCGCGCCGCCGGCAATCGGCGCCGCCGACCGGGTGGCCCGGCGCTTTGCCCGGCCCGCGCCGCCGCGCGCGTTCGACCACATCGAGCCCGAGGAACCGCGCGTGATCATCGCGGGCTTCGGCCGGGTGGGCCAGATCATCGCGCGCGTGCTGCGGGCACGGCAGATCCGGTTCACCGCGCTCGAGGCCAGCGCGGCCCAGGTCGACTTCGTGCGCCGGTTCGGCAATCGCCTGCATTACGGCGACGCTTCGCGCCTCGAGATGCTGCGCGCGGCGGGCGCGGAACAGGCCACGGTGCTCGTCGTCGCGATCGACGACGTGGAGGCGAGCGTGCGGGCGGCCGAACTGGCACGCCGCCACTTTCCCCATCTGCGGGTGCTCGCGCGGGCCCGCAACCGGCAGCACGCGTTCCGGCTGATGGAACTCGGCGTGACCGAGATCTGGCGCGAGACGTTCGGAACGAGCCTGGAAATCGCCGAGGCGACGCTCGTCGCACTCGGCACGCGACGTGACATCGCAGCGGACCAGGTGCGACGATTCCGCGCACACGACGAGCAGATGCTGCTGCAGCAGGCCTCGGTCAAGGACGACGAGGAGAAGCTGATCGCGTCGGCGCAAGCGTCGGCGCGGCAACTGGAATCGCTGTTCGAGGCCGACCGCAATCCATGACCAGACCTGCTGGCTCGTCCACCTCCGGTTTCGTCACGCTCCGTCGCGCGCTCACGGTGGTCGCCGCGACCGTCGTGTGCGTGCCCGCCCCGACGCAGGCGACCGCAACGATCGATGCCGCGGCGGCCGCACGCTTCGCGAACCTCGCGCTGGGCTGCGTGCACCTCGAGTACCCGAACAAACTCTCACACACGCTCGCGAGCGACGCCGACGCGCGTCCGCCGCGACTGCTCACGCCGGCGTTCTACGGCTGCTACGACTGGCACTCGTCGGTGCACGGCCACTGGCTGCTCGTGCGACTCGCGCGGCAGTTCCCGCAGGCGCCGTTCGCGGCGCAGGCTCGTGCGGCGCTCGCGCGCAGCCTGACGTCGGGGAACGTCGCCGGCGAAGTCGCCTACCTGCAGACGCCGGGCCGTGCCTCGTTCGAGCGGCCGTACGGCCTCGCCTGGCTGCTGATGCTCGCGGCCGAACTGCGCCAGTGGGACGATCCACAGGCGCGGCAGTGGGTGGCGATCCTGCAGCCGCTCGAACGCGAAGCGGCGGCGCGTCTCGGCACGTGGCTGCCGAAGCTGCACTATCCGATCCGCGTCGGCGAGCACAGCCAGACGGCGTTCGCCTTCGGCCTCGTGCACGACTGGTCCCGTGTGGCCGGCGACGACGCGATGCGCACGTTGATCGAACAGCGGGCGCGAGCGTTTTACGGCGACGATCGCAACTGCCCGCTCGACTACGAGCCGTCCGGTGAGGACTTCCTGTCGCCGTGCCTCGCGGAGGCCGACCTGATGCGTCGCGTCCTGGCGCCGTCCGGGTACGCGCAGTGGTTACGGACGTTCCTGCCCGGTATTCCGCAGAGCCCGCACGCGCGCTGGATCGAGCCCGGCGTCGTCACCGACCGCAGCGACCCGAAGCTTGCGCACATCGACGGCCTGAACCTGAGCCGCGGGTGGATGCTGCAGGGCATCGCGAGCGGACTGCCGCCACGGGACCGCAGGATCGCGGCGCTCGAGGCTGCGGCGCAGGCACACGCGTCGGCCGCGTTGCCCGCCGTCACCGGCGAGCATTACGAGGGCGGCCACTGGCTCGGCACGTTCGCCGTGTACCTCACGAGCGGCGCGGGGCTGCCGCGCGGCCACTGATCATCGACCGACCACGGGATTTCCGCCGGATGGACAGGTCCGAACGCTTCTACAAGATCCAGGGCATGCTGCAGAACCGCGGCGTGGTCCGCACCCAGGAGTTCCTCGACGAGCTCGAGGTGTCCAGGGCCACGTTCAAGCGCGACCTCGAGTACCTGCGCGACCGCATGCGTGCGCCGATCGTCTACGACCGGCACGAGGAGGCCTACCGCTTCGACATGGGCGTGGCCGACAAGGAGCTCTGGCAACTGCCCGGCCTGTGGTTCACGGCCGAGGAGATGCAGGCGCTGCTCACGATGGACAAGCTGCTGGCCGACCTGCAGCCCGGCGTGCTGAGCGAGGCCGTCGCGCCGCTGCGCAAGCGGCTCAAGGCCCTGCTCGAGTCCGAGCAGCACAGCGCCGACGACATCGCGCAGCGCATCCGGATCCTCGCGATCGGGGCGCGGGGGGTCGACCCGGCACATTTTCGCGCGCTGAGCACGGCGCTGCTGTCGCGCCGCAGGTTGCGCATCCGGCACCAAGGCCGCCAGAGCGGCGAGGTGACCGAGCGCGAGGTGTCGCCGCAACGGCTCGTCCATTACCGCGACAACTGGTACCTCGACGCCTGGTGCCACACGCGCCAGGCAGTGCGCACGTTCGGCGTCGACGCAATCGAAGCGGCGACGGTTTCC
>DASUYI010000403.1:0-3847 GCA_036377475.1 Steroidobacteraceae bacterium
GAGGCACGTCGACCGGATGACGCTGGCGTATTCGATGTACGAGGTCCCAAGAGGATAGTGTCTAGTGTTCAGTGTCTAGTGTCTGGTGGAGCCGCCTCTTACTAACCGCTGGACACTGGACACTGGACACTGTTGAGTAGAACTACGGCCCGATAAAGAAAGAGGCTATCGCCCCATGGCTCACGCACCCACCGCGCACCACGACGCGGGGAAGTACTACATCCCGCACGGCAGCAAGTGGCCGATCGTCGGCGCGGTCTCGCTGTTCACGATGATGCTCGGCGCCGCGGCCTTGCTGAACGGCGTCGACATCGCGCCGTTCATCTTCTGGGGCGGCTTCCTGGCCGTGCTGTTCATGTTCTACGGCTGGTTCAGCACCGTCATCGGTGAGAACCAGGCCGGCCTCTACAACGAGGGCGTGGACCGGTCGTTCCGCATGGGAATGATGTGGTTCATCTTCTCCGAGGTCATGTTCTTCGGCGCGTTCTTCGGCGCGCTCTACTACGCGCGGCAGCTGTCGGTGCCGTGGCTCGGCGGCGAGGGCAGCAAGTTCCTCACCAACATGTTCCTCTGGAAGCAGTACGAACCGACCTGGCCCACCAACGGCCCCGCGTCGGTCGGGGGCGCCTTCGAAACCATCCCGGCGTTCGGCCTGCCCGCGATCAACACGGCGATCCTGCTCACCTCGGGCGTCACGATCACGATCGCTCACCACGCGCTCAAGGCCGGCAATCGCGCCGTCCTCAAGATCTTCCTCGCGTCCACGTTCCTGCTGGGGTTCGTGTTCGTCGGCCTGCAGGCCCAGGAGTACATGCACGCCTACCACGAGCTGAACCTCACGCTCGGCAGCGGCGTCTACGGCTCGACGTTCTTCATGCTGACGGGTTTCCACGGCCTGCACGTGACGCTCGGCGCGATCATGCTCGTGGTGATCTGGCTGCGGGTCATGAAGGGCCACTTCACGCCGCATCACCATTTCGCGTTCGAGGGCGTCGCCTGGTACTGGCACTTCGTCGACGTGGTGTGGCTGGGCCTGTTCATCTTCGTCTACTGGCTCTGACGAGCCACGACGAAGAGTGTCTAGTGGCTAGTGTCTAGCGGTTAGTAGGAAAGCGATTGGCGAACGTCTCCGCAGAAAACCAGAAGGCCGGCAATGCCGGCCTTCTTCTCTTACTGGACACCAGACACTGACCACTGCCCACTATCTCACGTGGTGCGGCGTGATCAGTCCCTGCTGCCAGGCGATGAAAAGCAGAATGAACAACGCGACGGACAGCGCGATGCGGACGGTCAGCGCATTGACCATCCTCTTCGACTGCTTCTCGTCCTTGACCAGGTGGAACAGGCCCGAACCCAGGCTCGCGACGATCGCGATCAGGACGGCGACGATGAGGATCTTGATCAGCATTGCTGGGGGCGGACACGCCGGCGCGGCGGGGGCCCAGTATAAATGAGGCTGCGGATCGCCAACCGCGTGTTCGCGCCGCGCGCGTGGGCGGTGCTGCTGACCGCCGCCGCCCTCGCGACATTCGTGTCGCTCGGCTGGTGGCAGATCGGCCGGGGACGCGACAAGCAGGCCCTCGTCGAATCGTTCGCGCGTGGAACACAGACCAGCGTCGAGCTCGTCGACGACGTCACCGTCGACGAACTGCCGCGCTACCAGCACGTGCGTGCCGAAGGTCGCTACGACCCGACGCGACAGGTGCTGATCGACAACATGCCGTCGCAGGCCGGGCGACCCGGCTACCGCGTGCTCACCCCCTTCGTCCGCGCGGGCAGCGCACGACTGTTGCTCGTCGACCGCGGCTGGCTGCCGCTCGGCGAGTCGCGCGAGGTGCTGCCACGAATCGACGTGGCACCGGACTACCGCGCGGTATCCGGCCGCCTCGATCACATGCCCACGCCGGGCTTGCGCGTCGGCGCGGCCGGTGTGCCGGGCGATGAGCGCTGGCCACGCGTGCTGAACTTCCCGCTGCCCCGGGATCTCGAGCAGGCGTTCGGCCAGCCCGTCGAAGCGCGCATCGTGCTGCTCGACCCGGCGGCACCGGACGGCTACGAGCGCGTCTGGCGGCCGGCGCTGGGGTTCGGGCCCGAGCGTCACCTCGGCTACGCGATCCAGTGGTTCGCGCTCGCGATCGTCGCGCTCGTGCTGTTCTTCGCGCTGAGCCTGCAGCGCGTGCCTGCGTCCGATGACGCGAGCGGACGACGTCCCGAGCCCACGGCATGACCCGCACCACGACCGCTACCGCCAGCACCGATGTCGAAGACCGACGGCGCCGCGGCCGCCGGCAGCTGCTGATCCTCGCGGCCATCTTCTTCGTCCCGCTCGCCGTCGCGTTCTGGCTTTATTACGGCCCGGGCGCGTGGCGGCCGGCGGGCGGCACCAACCAGGGCGACCTGATCCATCCCGCGGTGCCCCTGCCGACGGTCGCACTGGCGCGGCTCGACGGCGCAAGCGCCTCGACCGAGGTCCTGCGCGGAAAGTGGACGATCGCGTACCTGGGCTCCGGCAGCTGTGACGAGCGCTGCCGCAAGGCGTTGTACCTGTCGCGCCAGTCGCGGATCGCGCTCAGCAAGGACATGGACCGCGTGCAGCGTGTCTTCTTCGCGGCCGGCACGTGCTGCGATCAGGCGTTCCTGCAGTCGGAGCACCCGGACCTCGCGGTTCTCGTGCTGGCCAGTGACGCGGATTCGCGCGCGCTGCTGGCAGAATTCCCGACCCTCGACGGCGTGCCGGCCACGGAGGCCGGCCGTCTCTGGGTCATCGATCCGCTCGGCAACCTCGTGCTGAGTTATTCCGAGCGGTCCCCCGACAAGGCCCTGCTCACGGACGTGAAAAAGCTGCTGCGCCTGTCGCACATCGGTTGAGACACAGGAATCACGCGATGCGCCTCGTCACGTTCCGCCGCCTGTGCCTGCTCGGCACCGTCCTCGCCTTCTGCGTGATCGTACTCGGCGCCTACGTGCGCCTGAACCATGCCGGCCTCGGCTGTCCGGACTGGCCGGGGTGCTACGGCCACCTGACGGCGGGCGAGGCCGCCGCCAACGAGCATGCGGTCAACGCGGCGTACCCCGATCGGCCGATCGAGTACGCGAAAGCGCTCAAGGAAATGCTGCACCGGTATCTCGCGTCGACCCTCGGGTTCGTGATCCTCGTACTCGCCGCGCTCGCGTGGGCCAACCGGCGCGATCCGCAGCAGCCCGTACGGTTGCCGTTCGCCGCCGTGGGGCTGGTGATCTTCCAGGGACTGCTCGGCATGTGGACGGTCACGCTGCTGCTCAAGCCCGTCATCGTCACCGCACACCTGCTCGGCGGCCTCCTGACGATGTCGCTGCTCTGGTGGATGGCGCTCGCCACGAGCCGGCGATCGCGCCCGGGCGCGGAGCGCGCGCTGCGCCAGTGGGCCGTCATCGGCCTGTTTGTGCTCGCACTGCAGATCTTTCTCGGCGGCTGGGTGAGCGCGAACTACGCCGCCGTGGCGTGCCCGGATTTCCCGACGTGCCAGCGCTCGTTCTGGCCCGCGATGGATTTCAAGGACGCCTTCGTGCTCTGGCGGGGGCTCGGCATCGATTACGAGGGCGGCGTGCTCGATCACCCCGCGCGCGTCGCAATCCACTTCACCCACCGGCTCGGCGCGGTCGTCACCGCGGTGGTGCTCGCGTTCGTCGCGTGGAAGGCCGTGCGGACGGGGCAGTCGAGCGCCGTGCGCATGGCCGGGGCCGCGCTCGCGGCGACGCTGCTGCTGCAGTGGCTCGTCGGGCCCGTCATGGTGCTCGAGACGTTCCCGCTGCCGCTCGCCACTGCGCACAACGCGCTGGCGGCGCTGCTGGTGCTGTGCCTGATCGC
>DASUYI010000404.1:0-6305 GCA_036377475.1 Steroidobacteraceae bacterium
GCCATCGCCCGCTCGGACGAGGTCTTGGTTTCGGCCGGCGAGTTCGCGAACATCGCGTCGATCTGGCGCGCGATCGACTGCGCGTGATCGACGTCGTCGACGCGGATCACGTACCAGCCGATCAGTCCCTTGGCCTGCTGCTTGGCTTCCTCGAAGTAGTCCTGGTGCATCAGGATCTGCCGCGTGTCGCCGCCGTGCGGCACGTCGTAGATGCCGCGTACGGTGACCTCCCAGCTGTCCGAGCCGTCCTCGCGCCGCCAGATCGCGGACTTGAGCGGCACGGTGTCCCCGACGTGCCAGCCGAACAGGTCCGCGATGCTGCGCCCGACGAGAATCCCGCCCCGATCGGCGATCCACGCCTGCTGCTCAGCCTCGGGCACGCTGATCTCCGGGTAGATGCGCAGGAACGCCTCCGGCTTGGTGGGGAACGTCGGCACCTGGTTGCGCTCGTCCTGAAACCATGCACCGAACCAGGTCTGGGGCGTGATTGCGGCCACACCGTCGACCGCCTTGATCCGGGTCTCGTAGCTCGCCGGCAGCAATTGCGTGAAGGACACCTTGTGCATCGTCAGCAGCCGGTCCGCGCCCGCCACCTCGACGCCGGATCTGAGCGCGAAGCGCATCGACTCGGCGAGGCCGAACAGCAGGAACGCGACGACGATCGAGGCGATCGTGAAGAACGTGCGCAGGCGCTTGCGGCGCAGGCTCGAGGCGAGCAACGGCAGGTACTTGCCGACGCCGGTCATCATCGATGCTCTTCGCTCAGCAGGCCCTTGTCGAGGTGGATGACCCGGTGCGCGCGCTCCGCCGCGTGCGGGTCGTGCGTGACCATGATGATGGTCTTGCCGTATTCGTCGTTGAGCGCCTCGAGCAGCGTCAAGACCTCGTCACCCGACTTGCGGTCGAGGTCTCCCGTCGGTTCGTCGCACAGCAGCAGCGTCGGGTCCGTGACGATGGCGCGCGCGATGCCCACGCGTTGCTCCTGGCCGCCGGAGAGCTCGCGCGGGCGGTGCTTCGCACGGTGCGTGAGGTCGACCAGCGCGAGTGCCGCCGCGACGCGTCGCATGCGCTGCTCGCGTCCCAGGTTCGTGAGCAACAACGGCAGCTCGACGTTGCGCTCCGCCGTCAGCACGGGCAGCAGGTTGTACATCTGGAAGATGAACCCGACGTGGTCGGCGCGCCAGCGCGCGAGCGATGCGTCTGTCAGCTGGTCGACGTGCAGTCCCTCGACCTCGAGCGAGCCCGACGTCGGGCGATCCAGCCCGCCGATCAGGTTCAGCAGCGTCGACTTGCCCGAGCCCGACGGGCCCATCAGCGCGACGAAGTCGGCCTGTGCGATGTCGAGCGACAGCCCGTCGAGCACGCGGACCACTTCGGCCCCGCGCCGGTATTCCTTGACGAGGTCGCGGATCCGGACGATCGGCCGCGAGGCGTCGGCCGCTGCCTGCGGCGCGCTCATGGCGTCGCCTTGAGCTCCACGGCGTTCCCGTCGCGGAGCCGCGCCGGCGCATCGACGACGAGCGTCTCGCCGCCCTCGAGGCCTTTCGCGACCTCGACCTGGTCGCCCTCAGCCTCGCCCGTCTGCACCGGGCGGCGCTCGACTTTGCCGTCGCGCACGACCCAGACGTAAGCGCCGCCGTCGCCCGTGACGATGGCTTTGGCCGGAACGCGGACTCGCGGCGTGGACGACTCGGCCGCTGCGTCCTCGAGGAAGCTCACCTTGACACCCATGTCCGGCAGGATGCGCGGGTCGAGCTGGTCGAGCCCGATGCGCACGCGCACCGTCGCCTTCTGTCGGTCGGCCGTGGGCACGATGCTGATCACGTGCGCCGGGATGCGCCAGTCCGGGTAGGCGTCGAGCACGCACTCGGCGCGCTGGCCGGCGCTCACGCGGTTGATGTATGCCTCGTTGACGTCGATCTCGACTTCGCGCGAGTCCATGTCCACGAGCGTCGCGATGCCGGTGCGCGTGTACCCGCCTCCGGCGGAAATCGGCGAGACCATCTCGCCGGGCTGCGCATCCTTCGAGATCACGACGCCGTTGAACGGCGCCCGGATCTCGAGGTCCGCGAGCGCCTGGCGACTCAAGGCGACTTGCGCGTTGGCGACACCGACGTCCGCCTTCGCGGCCGCAAGCCGCGCCGCCAGCGCACCGACCTCGGCCTCGGACGTGTCGAGCACGCTCTGCGCGACGAGCCGGCGCTCGACCAGCGACCGGTTGCGTTCGAGCGTGCGGCGCGCGTCGGCGAGGCGAACCTCGATCTCGCGCAGGTTCCGCCGTGCCGCCTCGAGTCCGCTCGCGGCCACATCGTACTCGGCCTGCGCGGTCGAACGATCGAGCCGTGCGAGCACCTGGCCCGCCTCGACCTCGGCGCCTTCCTCGAACAGCACTTCGCTCACGCGACCGGTCACTTTCGAACTGACCGTCGCAAGCCGCCGGGCAACGACGTACCCCGACGCATTCAGCACGGCACCGTTTTCCGCGGGCGCCTCGACCGTGACCGTCTCGACCGAAACCGCGCCGGTGAACGAGCGCCAGGCGAGCAGCGCCAGCACGACGATCGCGCCTGCCGCGACCAGCCAGCGCCAGCGCCGCGAGCCGCCGCGCTCGTGGTACTTGCCGGCGTCGGGCTCGCGTTCGAGCCGCAGGCTGTCGAGGGCTGCCTTGTCCAGTGGCATGTGGAATCGTTAGGCTCGGAAAGCCGCGCACGTTATCACAGACGACCGCATGACCCTGACCCCCCGCCTCGTCGACATCGGGCTCAACCTCGCGCACGACAGCTTCGACCACGATCGCGACCACGTCGTCGCCACGGCGCGCGCCGCGGGCGTCGCGCACATGGTGGTCACCGGCAGCACGCTCGACAGCACCGTTGCCGCGATCGAACTCGTCAGGTCCGATCCCGCCACGTTCCGATGCACGGCCGGCGTCCATCCACACCATGCGGGCGAGCTTCGCCCGGACGACCTGTCGCGCCTGCGCGAGCTGCTTGCGGCGCCCGAAGTCGCCGCCGCCGGCGAATGCGGGCTCGATTACTTCCGCAACTTCTCCCCGCACGAGGACCAGGAGCACGCCTTTCGCGCGCAACTCGAACTCGCCGTCGAATGCGGCAAGCCGGTGTTCCTGCACCAGCGTGACGCGCACGACGCGTTCGTCGCGATCCTGAAGGACTACCTGCCGCGCCTCGCCGGTGGCGTCGCCCATTGTTTCACGGGCGAGGAACGCGACCTGCGCGACTACCTCGACCTCGGGCTGTCGGTGGGCATCACCGGCTGGATCTGCGACGAGCGGCGCGGCCAGCACTTGCGCGAACTGGTCCGGTTGATTCCGCTCGATCGCCTGATGGCCGAGACCGACGCACCGTACCTGCTGCCGCGCGACTTGAACCCGAAGCCGTCGCACCGAAGGAACGAGCCCAAGTACCTGCCGCACATCGTGAAAACGATTGCGGCCTGCCGCGGCGAGTCCTACGGCACGGTGGCCGCCGCCACGACCCTCAATGCGCTACAGTTCTTCGGCTTTCAGGCCAGTGGCTAGTGGCTGGTGGCGGTGGCCAGGCGGAGCGGCTGCGCCGCAAACGTAGCGTCCGGCTCCTACTGGACACCCGCCACTAGACACTAGACACTTGTTTACTTATCCGCCGTACCGCATTGTTTAACATGGATATTTCAAAAGCAAAAGGCTACATCGACACCGCCTGGTCCGACTCGATCCTGCCGCAATTGGTCGAGTACGTCCGCATCCCCAACAAGTCGCCGATCTTCGACCGCGAGTGGGAGGCGCACGGCTACATGGAGCAGGCCGTGCAGCTGATGCGACGTTGGGCGGTCACCGAGGCGCCGGCGGGTTCGACCGTCGAAGTGTTGCGCATCCCCGGCCGCACCCCGGTGCTCATGGTGGACGTGCCGGGCGACGTGGATGACTGCGTGCTGATGTACGGCCACCTCGACAAGCAGCCGGAGTTCACCGGCTGGTCCGATGGCCTCGAGCCCTGGAGCCCGGTGTTGCGCGACGGCAAGCTCTACGGGCGCGGCGGCGCCGACGACGGCTACGCGCTGTTCGCGTCCCTCGCCGCAATCCGGACGCTGCGCGAGCAGAAGATCCCGCACGCACGCTGCGTCGTGCTGATCGAGGCGAGCGAGGAAAGCGGCAGCCCGGACCTCCCCGCGCACATCGACGCGCTCGGCGCGCGCCTGGGCCGCCCGAGTCTCGTCGTCTGTCTCGACGCCGAGTGCGGCAACTACGAGCAGCTCTGGTCCACCACGTCGCTGCGCGGCAACCTGATCGGCACGCTGCGCGTCGACGTGCTGCGCGAAGGCGTCCATTCGGGCACCGCGAGCGGCGTCGTGCCTTCGAGTTTCCGCCTGCTGCGGGAGCTGCTCGCGCGCGTCGAGGACGTGCATTCCGGCGCGATCCTGGTCGACGAGCTCAACACGCCGATTCCGGCCGACCGCAAGGTGCAGGCCGAGGCGGCCGCGGCGATCCTCGGCGAGACCGTGCACGCGAAGTTCCCGCTCGTCGCGGGCATGCGGGCCGTGTCGAACGACCCGCTCGAACTGCTGCTCAACAACACCTGGCGGCCCACGCTGAGCGTGACGGGCGCCGAGGGCATGCCGGCCTTCCACAGCGCCGGTAACGTCCTGCGTCCTTACACGGCGCTCAAGCTGTCTTTCCGGCTCACGCCGCTGATGAACCCGAAGGTCGCCGCCGCGGCGCTCCAGCGGACGTTCGAAGCGGATCCGCCTTACGGCGCCAGGGTGACGTTCCACGTCGAGTCGGCGATGGGCGGCTGGAACGCGCCGTCGTTCGCGCCATGGCTCGAGCAGTCGATGCAGGATGCCTCGCGCGCCTTTTTCGCCCGCGACTCGATGTACATGGGCACCGGCGGCAGCATCCCGTTCATGGGCATGCTCGGCGAGAAATTTCCGGGAACGCAATTCCTGATCACCGGCGTGCTCGGCCCGAATTCGAACGCGCACGGACCGAACGAGTTCCTGCACCTCGACACGGCGCGCAAGGTCACGGGGTGCGTGGCGAAGGTGCTCGCGGACCACGCCGGCCAGGCGACGAAACGCCGCGCGGCCGCCTGAGGTCAGGCCGCGACGGGATTCCGCGCGGCCTCGATCCACGCGAGCAGCTGCTGGATGTCCGCAAACTGCCGCGTTCCGGCCGGCAAACCGTGCAGCAATGCGGCCGCCTCGGTCAGCAACGCCCCGCGCCTCGAGCCGTCGGGTTCGGCCAAGGCGGCGACGTACAGCGCGTGCGCGAAATCGATCGTAAACGTCAGGCCGGTCGCGCCAGCCTTGCGTTTTTCGCGGTAGCGGACCACTTCGTCGCGGACCAGGTCGAGCGCTTCGTCGGCCCGGCCTTGTTTGACGATCGCGTGGGCCATGATGACCTGTGAACGCGACACTTCGTCTTGTGGGTCGAGCTCGGAGAACGGGTTCGGCGGCAGGTCACGCCGTTCGCGGGCGGCGGCCTCAGCGGCGCGGAAGTCGCCCACACGAAGCGCTGCCAAGGCCTCCGTGGCCAGCACGCCCCGCAGGTAGTTCGCACGGATCGCCACCAGGTTCGGGTCGTCGGCCGGCGTCGGGACCGCTCGAATCATCACGGCAAGTGCGTGTGCGGCGTCGCGGGCGGCCGCAGACTGGCCATTCCAGAGCGAAATGCGAGCGCGCCAGGCGTCGGCGCTCAAGCCGAGGAGCGTGCGCCGCGGGCTGCCTTCCTCTTCGAGTCCGGCCAGTTCGGCGGCGGCCTTGGCGCCTTCACCCAGAGTGGCAGCTGCCTCGACCGGTGCGCCGGAGCGTGCCTGCAGTACCGCGAGCCTGGGCCACACCTGCCACAGCACGGTGGCGAGGCTCGACGGCTTGCGGGGATCCTGCTCGAACCCCACCGTCCGCCGCCACGCAGCCTCGGCTTCCACGACGCGCCCTTGTTCGAGCAGCACCTCGGCGCCCAGGTCCCGACCATTGATCCAGTACTGCCAGGCGCCCAGATCGGACGGATTGAAGCGCACGAAGTCCTCGCCGGCACGCTCGGCCCGCGCCGCGTACTCCTGCGCCACGGGGTAATCGTGACGACGGCCCGCCAGCCGGCTGAGCACGTCGGCCGCGAGGACTCGATTCGCCATCGAGCGCAGGTCGCCCGGCCGCTGTGCCAGCACCTTCTCTGCGATGTCGTAGACCTCGCGGGTCAGTCGTTCCGCATCGTCGATGCGACCGAGGGCCACCAGGTGTCGCGCCTCCGAATCGCTGGTGTCGGCGTAGATCGATGCGGCACGGAGGTCGGTGAGATCGCGGGCGCC
>DASUYI010000405.1:0-2236 GCA_036377475.1 Steroidobacteraceae bacterium
CGCATGCTGCTAGACGCCGGGCGACAGGTGACCGGCACGGCCGGCGAATACCAGGTCGAGGGGGCCAGGACGTTCGGCACGCTCAACATCGGCGGCTCGCTCGGCACGGTCGTCAGCCTCGTCGTCGGGCGTGGCGCCTGAAGGCCGCCGCATGCAGGCATATATCTACGACGCCGTGAGGACGCCCCGCGGCAAGGCCCGGGCCGAAGGCGGGCTCGCGGGCCTCAAGCCGCAGGAACTCATCGGCGGTCTCGTCGACGCCCTCGAAGGACGGGGACATGCGCCGCGGCGCGCGGAGGCGCTCGTGCTCGGCTGCGTCGGGCAGGTCGGCGACCAGGGCGCGAACATCGCGCTCGTGTCGAAGCTGCACTCGAAGGTCGACGACGACGCCTACGCCGTCACCCTGAACAACTACTGCGTGTCCGGCCTCACGGCCATCGGGCACGTCGCGGCGCGCGTCGCGGCCGGCGAACTCGATCGCGCGCTCGCCGGTGGGGTCGAGATGATGTCGCGGGTGCCGTTCCTCGGCGACCAGGCCGGTTACTACACCGACGCGAGCTTCCCCAAGCGCACGCGCTTCATCCCGGTCGTGCTCGCCGCCGACCGGCTCGCCGAGGCGCAGGGCATCCCACGTGAAGCGCTCGACGCGGTCGCGCTGACCTCGCAGCAGCGCGCCGCTGCGGCGGAGACGACGCCGGCGCTCGTCGCGTCACGCGTGCCGCTCGGCGGTCTCGCGTTCGACGAGTGCATCCGTCCCCAGACGACGGCCGAGTCGCTGCGCGCGATGCCGCCGTCGTTCGTCGCGCTGTCCGAGCAGTATCGCGACGCGCTCGACGGTCCGGTCGACCACCGGCATACGATCGGCCACGCGCCGCCGGTCTGCGACGGCGCCGCGCTCGCGCTGGTCGGGCGCGCGCCGGCGGACGACCAGCGACGGCCCCGCGCGCGGATCGTGGCCTACGCGGAGGCCGGCGGGGATCCGCACGCCTCGCTGCTGGCGGGATTCACGGCGATGGAGCGCGTGCTGCAGCGGACCGGCCTGTCGCTGGGCGACCTGGATCGCATCGAGTTCATGGAAGCGTTCGGCGTGACGATCGCGAAATTCCTGCGCGACTACGCCGTCGATGCGACGAAGGTCAACGTGGGTGGCGGCCACATCGCCCGCGGCCATCCGATGGGTGCATCCGGTGCGATCCTGCTGTCGACGTTGCTCGATGCGCTCGACGCGGCGGACGGGCAGCTGGGACTCGTGGTCTGCTCGGGCGCGTCCGGGGTCGGCGCGGCGATGGTGGTGGAAAGGCTGCGCTAGTGGCCAGTGGCCAGTGACTGGTAGGATGCGGCTGCGTTGTCCGCCGACGGTCGTCCTACTAGCCACTAGCCACTAGCCACTAGCCACTAGTCACTTCTCCCTCAGCACCGCCGCCTGCGCCGGATCGACGTACTCCTCGATGCGCTGGATGCGTCCGTCGCGCAGCGTGATCACGCAGCAGGCGTACAGCTTCATTTCGCGCCCGTTGGGCAGCTGCGCCTCGAGCACGTGCTGCTGGAACCATCCGCCCGGCACGATCTCGCGACGCAGGACGCTATAGCGCCGTTGCGGCGCCTTGCGCACCATCCACTCCAGCAGCTTGAGGTTCTCCGGCAACGGCTGGTCGGCGTTGTCGAAGTTGTGCCAGACCGTCGCGTCGGGCTGGTAGAACTCGCGGACGAGCGCGGCGTCGCCGACGTTGAGCGCGTCGATGAAGCGGTCGGCGAACGCGAAAACGTCGTCGGTCGTGGTCATGGCGGTGTCCTCGGGGCGGTGCCGAACCATAAGTCCAATAATGCAAGAGAGCAAGCCGCGACGGGCGTTGACGCGCGGACCCGCAATGCGGTCAACTGTCACTTTCGCAATGAGACTGAGGCACCCATGAGCCGAACCGCCGTGATCGTCGCCACCGCGCGCACCCCGATCGGCAAGGCGTTCCGCGGCGCGTTCAACGACACGGAAGGCACGACGCTCGCGGGGCACGCGGTGGCCGAGGCCGTGCGTCGCGCGGGCGTCGCACCCGCGGAGGTCGAGGATGTCGTGCTCGGCTGCGCGGTTCCGCAAGGCACGACCGGGCAGAACATCGCGCGTTTTGCGGCGCTGCGGGCCGGGCTGCCCGTCACGGTGCCGGGCATGACGGTCGAGCGCGCGTGCTCGTCGGGGCTCATGGCCGTGGCTTCCGCGGCTCGGCACATCGTCGTCGACGGG
>DASUYI010000406.1:0-3538 GCA_036377475.1 Steroidobacteraceae bacterium
GTCGGCGGCGGCGCCGCGATCGCGGGTGCGACCGTCGAGTACGTCGTGCGCGTCACGAACGTGGCCTCGGTGCCCGCGCAGGCCGTCGTCATCATCGACGACCTGGCGGCAAACCAGCCGGGGCAGCTCACCTACGTGGCCGGTTCGGCGACGATGAACGGCTCCACGGCCGGCGTGAGCGTCGCCGGCACGACCATCAGCGCCAACTACGGCGCCGCCCTGGCCGCGGGCGAGTCCGTCGTGCTCCGGTTCCGCGCGACGTTGGGCTCGAACCTCGCCGTCGGCACCACCGTGACGAACACGGGCGTCGTGAACTGGAACACGCCGGCCCAGACGGCCAGTGCGAGCGTCTCGATCAGCATCGGCGGCGTGCCGGGCGTGGGCGTGCTGAACGGCGCCGCGTGGCACGATGCGAACTTCGACGACGTGCAGGACGGCGCCGAGCGCCCGCTCGTGGGCTGGACCGTCGACCTGTACCGCGACGACCAGGTCGTGGCCTCGGTGCAGGTGGACGCGTCCGGCGTCTACCGCATCAGCGGCCTGCAACCGAACGACGTGACCGGCACGCGTTACGAGGTGCGCTTCCGGGCGCCCGGCGCCGGCGCGCGCACGGCGTCGCTGGGTCGCGCGGCGTCGCCGTTCACCAACGGCCCGCAACGCATCAGCGCCATCGTCGTCGGTTCGGGCGCGAACCTGCAGGGCCTGAACCTGCCGATCGATCCGAACGGCGTGGTCTACAACTCCGTGGCGCGCACGCCGATCCCCGGTGCGACGCTGACCCTGCTCGGTGCCGGCAGCGGCGCGTCGCTGCCGTCGAGTTGCTTCGACGACCCGTTGCAGCAAGGCCAGGTCACGCTGGCCGGCGGCCACTACAAGTTCGACCTGAATTTCAGCGACCCGGCCTGCCCGAGCGGCGGCGATTACCTGATTTCCGTCACCGCACCCGGCACGACGTACGTCGCCGGCTATTCACAGATCATTCCGCCGACCTCGGGCCCGACGACGGCGTCGCTGTCGGTCCCGTCGTGCCCGGCCAGCGCGGACGACGCGGTCCCGGCCACGGCGCTCCATTGCGAGTCGCAGGTCTCCGAGTTCGCACCCGCCGTGGCGGTGCCGGCGCGCAGCGCGGGCACCGTGCACCACGTGCACCTGCGTCTCGACGGCAGCCAGGCGCCGGGCTCGAGCCAGATCTTCAACAACCACATCCCGCTCGACCCGGAGCTGAGCGGCGCGCTGGCGATCTCGAAGTCCACGCCGCTGATGAACGTCACGCGCGGCCAGCTCGTGCCGTACACGATCACGGTCAACAACGTGGCCGGGCTCGCGCTCACCGACGTGGCCATCGTCGACCGCTACCCGGCGGGCTTCACCTACGTCGAAGGCTCCGCGCGTCTCGACGGCGTGCCGACCGAACCCTCGGTCGCCGGACGGGAGCTCCGGTGGGGCGGCCTGGCACTCGCCGGCTCGGCGCAATACACGGTCCAGTTGCTGCTGGCCGTCGGCGCGGGCGTCACCGAGGGCGAATACGTCAACCGTGCCCAGGTCGTGCACGGCTTGACCGGCAACGCGATGTCCGGCGAAGCCACGGCGACCGTGCGCGTGATGCCGGATCCGACGTTCGACTGCACCGACGTGACCGGCAAGGTCTTCGACGACGCCAACCGCAACGGCGTGCAGGACGGCGGCGAGCGCGGCCTCCCGGGCGTGCGCCTGTCGACGGCCAACGGACTGGTCGCGACCACCGATGCGCACGGTCGCTATCACATCACCTGTGCCGTGACGCCGGACGAGGCCCGCGGCAGCAACTTCGCGCTGAAGCTCGACGATCGCACGCTGCCGAGCGGCTTCCGCATGTCCACCGACCAGATGCAGGTCAGGCGCGCGACGCGCGGCAAGGCGCTCAAGTTCAACTTCGGCGCCTCGATCTACCGCGTCGTGGGCCTCGACATCGCCGACGACGTCTTCGAGCCGGGCACGGACACCATGCGGATCCAGTGGCGCCCGCGCGTCGACCTGCTGCTCGAGGAACTGCGCAAGGCGCCGGCGGTGCTGCGCCTGTCGTACGTCGCCGACCTCGAGGACCCGGCGCTGGTCGATCGGCGCATGGCCACGCTCAGGAAGCAGATCACCGACGCATGGGAGGCGATGAATTGCTGCTACCCGCTCACCATCGAGCCGGAGGTCTTCTGGCGCCTCGGTGCACCGCCGAAGCAGCCCGTCGTGCGCGTGCCGGAGAGCAGCAGGTGAACGCCATGACACAGCGCCCTCGATTCCTGCCCCTCCTGGTCGGTTGCCTGGTGCCCCTGATCGCGGGCGCCGGCGCCGCTCCGGTCACCGTGACCGACCTCGGCGAGCCGGTCGAACGGCAGCTCTCCGACGACCAGACGTTCGGCGAGTGGATGCAGGACACGGAACTGCTCAGGACCGAGCGCGGCGACCGCCTCGAGGTGCAGCAGGTCGCGGGCGAGGAACTGCAGACCGTCAAGCTGCGGAACTTCGTCCCGCCGATCCGTTTCGAGTCGGGCGTGGCGCAGATCCCGCGCAGTTACGTCGACAAGCTGGCCGAGGTGCTCGAGGGGCTGCGCGACCACACCAACGTGCGCGTGCATTTCGTCGGACACGCCGACTCGCAGCGCCTGTCGGCCACGCTGGCCCGCGTGTTCGAGGACAACTCGGGGCTCTCGCGCGAGCGCGCCGGCGAGGTCGCCGAGCACTTCAAGAATGCGCTCGGCCTGCCGGCCGAAGCCATCGCCTACGAGTGGGCCGGCGACTCGCGGCCGATCGCTTCGAACGCCACGCCCGAGGGGCGCGCGCTCAACCGCCGCGTGGAGATCGAGGTCTGGTACGACGAGCCGCGCCGGACGGTGCGCGAACAGGAAGTGCTCGTCGCCGAGGAGATCAAGCGGATCAAGGTCTGCCGCATGGAGACCGTCTGCAAGTTGACCTACCAGGAAGGTCACGCTCGCCGTGCGCGCGTGCGCAACCTCGTGCTGCCCCTGCGGTACGAGGACGACAGCACGTCGGTGCCGGCCGAGTTCACCGAGCAGGTCCGCAAGGCGCTCGTGAACCTCGGCGACAAGCAACACGTGGTCGTGCGCTTCATCGGTCACAGCGACGACGTCGCCCTGACCGGACGCAACGAGCGCATCTACGGCAACCACGTCGCGATCTCGAAGGCCCGCGCGCGACGCGTGGCGCTCGAGGTCCAGGACGCACTCGGCCTGCCGACCGCCGCGATCGACAGCGACGGCCGCGGTGCGGCGTATCCGGTCGCCTCGAACGACACGGCACAGGGACGCGCGCTGAACCGTCGCGTCGACGTGGAGTTCTGGTACGACGACCCGCTGCAGCAGTTGCCCGACGAGCCGCAGACGTGTCCTGACGAGGGCGACCCGGAAATGGTTACCCGCGTCTACGATCCGCCCTGGGGCAGCATCGCGCCATTGCAGCTGGAGAACGGCAAGCCGCTGGTGCCCGCGGGCTACGCCGCGTCCCTGCGGCGGGCGCTCGACGACGTCGCCGGACGCACGAACCCACG
>DASUYI010000407.1:0-3868 GCA_036377475.1 Steroidobacteraceae bacterium
TAGTTCAGCAGCCCGACGCCGGAGACACCGTCGGCGAGCGAGTGGTGCAGCTTCGCGTACAGGGCGAAGCGCCCGCCCTCCAACCCCTCGATCACGTGGATTTCCCAGAGCGGCCGATCCAGGTCCAGCGGGTTGGAATGCAGGCGCGACACGAGCACGCCGAGCTCGCGTTGACCGCCCGGGTACGGCAGCGCCGAGTGACGCAAGTGGTAGTCGATGTCCACCTTGTCCGCGACTGCGAACGACGGCAACAGGTGCCCGAGGCCGATGCCGCGCAGCACGTACACGAACGGCGCGGCAGTGACCGGGAAGCTGCGCAGGTATTCGTACACCTGCCGGGGGTAATCGCGCGGTGCATCCGCCGGCGGTGCGAAGACCTGCAGGCCGGCAACGTGCATCGGCGTCTGCCGCGTCTCCATCAGCACGAAGCTGAGGTCGAGCAGGTTGAGCGTCTTGCTGTCGGCCATGCGGTCCCCCGAGTGACGCGTCCGTCGTCGTGTCGGGGGACTATAGGCGAGCCCCGCGGACCCGGCCATAGCGGTCAGGGGCCGCGCCCGCGGGGAGCGGGAGCATCACCAGCGCACGATGGGCACGTTGGCGACGACCGCGATGCCGCGCGAGTCGATCACGAGGCCGGCCGGCGGCGCGACATGGGCGTACGCGGCGCCGTACGGCAGGTACCAGCGACCGTCGCGGTCGTAGTAGTACCGCGAGCCGTGATAATCGACGTGCCGATGCAATCGCGGCAGCGTGCGCACCACGTACAGGGGCCGCGCATCGTAACGTCGGACTTCGTGGTCGCAGTAGCGATCGTGCCGGTGACGATCGTCGTACCTGCGATCGTAGTCCCGGTGATCGTCGTAGTAGTGGCCGTCGTAATGACGATCGTCGTCGTGACGTCGATAGTCCTGGCGCGACGGGTGCCCCCACGCCTTCGCATGCGCGGGCGGATCGGCCATGACCGGGGCCGCCGCCAGCAGGGCCGTGGCAGCCAGCGAAACCAGGCCGCGCAATCCAGGTCGAATCCTCATGAATCGTGACCTCCGGGTCTTCCGTTCGATACGAACAACGGCTGCGCTCCGGTGCGGTTGACGCAGCGGTCCGTGCGGACGAGCCCGATTGGTGTAGATTCGGTCTGGAACTGGAGGGCGCCCGCATGCCGCGACGACATCGCCGATCGCCTGTACGTGTCCCGCTCGCCGTCGTGCCGGCCGTGTTGCTGCTCGCGCTCGGCGGTTGCGCGCCACTCACGCGGGACGTCGCGCTTCCGCCCCCGCCGCCCGCGCTGCTGAGCGCGGCGCCGCTCGAGCTGCCAAGCGACTGCGAGCCCGCCTCGGGCACGGTGTATCGAACCAGTTACGTCGTCGGCACCGACGGACGCGTGGCGAACGCGGCCTCGGCCGCCGGCGACGGCTGCGTGGAACGGGCGCTGCGCGAGTGGGTGACGTCGTTCCGCTACGATCCCATCGACGCGTCGATGCCGTTCGTGATCGACTGGATCGCCGTCACGGCCTCGCGCGGCGGATGACGTGCCCGCGCCGCGGGTCTCGCAACGCTCGGCCCAGGAGTTGTCGTGGCGCACGGTCCGGTCGGTGACAGTCCTCCCATGCGGTCACACCCGCGATACTCGCGAGGCCGTCTCCCTGCCGTGCTGCTGGCAACGCTGCTGAGTGCCTGTGGCGGCGGCGACGGCGGGAATTCGCCACCGGCGACCGACACCACGCCGCCCAGCACGCCCACGGGCCTGGTCGGTACGGCGACCTCCGCCACCGAAGTGCATCTCCAGTGGACTGCAGCGAGCGACGATGCCTCGGGCGTTGCGGGCTACCGCGTCTATCGCGACGGCGCGAGTGAGCCGATCGCGACGGTTGCCGGCACGTCGTTCGACGACGCGCATCTCGAGCCCGAGACGCAGTACAGCTACACCGTTCGCGCGTTCGACGGCGCGCAGCCTGCGAACGTGTCGGGTGCCTCCTCGCCGGTGACCGTCACGACGCCCGCCGGCGACCCGGATGACCTCGTCCTGACCACGTCGCGCCTGTTCCCGGACCTGCCGGAGTTCGACGCCGCGGTGCTCGCGCTGCAGGCGCCGGGCGATGCCTCGACCTGGTACGTGGTCGAGCAGGCCGGTCGCGTCCGCGCCTTCGCCAACGAGGCCGGCGTGTCGGCCGCGCGGACGTTCGTCGACGTCAGTTCGCGCGTGACGACCGCCACGGAAGCCGGCCTGCTCGGCATGGCGTTCCACCCGGGGTACCCGTCGAATCCGCGCGTGTACCTGTCGTACACGACCACGATCGGTGGCGATCTTTTCTCGCGCATCTCCGAGTTCCGCACGACCGACGGCGGCGCGACGCTCGCCGCCGACACCGAGCGGGTCCTGCTCACGGTCGCCCAGCCCGCTACGAACCACAACGGCGGTCACGTCGCGTTCGGGCCCGACGGTTTGTTTTACATCGGCTTCGGCGACGGCGGCGGCGGCGGGGATCCGTCGGAGCCGATCGGCAACGGACAGAAGCTCACGACGCTGCTGGGCAAGATGTTGCGCATCGATGTCGACGGCACGACCGGTGCCGCACCGTACGGCATCCCGCCGGGCAACCCGCATGCCACCAGCGCACCGTGTGACGACGGCGAAGGGACGGAGCCCTGTCCGGAAATTTACGCCTACGGGTTCCGCAACCCGTGGCGCTGGAGCTTCGACCGCGCGACCGGCGAACTGTGGGTCGGCGACGTGGGCCAGGCCGAGCGCGAGGAGGTCGACCGCGTCGTCGTGGACGGCAACTACGGCTGGCGCTGCTTCGAGGGCACGCTGTCCTTCAACCCGGACTGCGGACCGAACGCGGATGTCGCGCTGCCGCCGATCGTCGAGTACGACCACGACGCCGGGCGTGCGATCACGGGCGGATACGTCTATCGCGGCAGTGCGCTGCCCGCGCTGCGCGGGGAGTACGTGTTCGGCGATTTCGTCTCGGGCCGGCTCTGGCGCATTCCGCACACCGCCACGCCAACCCGCGTCGTGGCCGCGCCGCAGGGGGTTGCGACCGGGCTCGCGATTGCCTCGTTCGCCGAGGACGTCGGCGGGGAACTGTACGTCGTCGACTACGGGGGTGCCTTGCACCGCGTCGAGGCGGAGTCGACGCCTTAGCGGAGGGTGCCCGCCGCCTGCTCCAGCAACGGCACGAGCGTCAGGAACCGGCGCTCGCGCGCGACCTGCAAGGCCGCATCCACGGTGCGGGCCGCTCCCGGCCCCGGCGTGGACCCGGCCTCTGCAATGGCGCGGTGCGCACCGACGATGACCTGCACCCACGGCAGCGGCTCGTCCCGCGTGTACGCCTCGAGCGCTTCGGCGTGCCGCCGCACCTCGTCCCAATCCTGCCAGCGGCCGCAGAGTTCCATCGCATAGTGATGAAACTCCAGGTAGTTGTGGCTCACGCATCCGCGCGCGAGCAACCGTTCGCCCTCGACGAGCAACTCGCGTCCGAACGATTCTTCCTCCCAGGCGGACAGGGCGAGCGCGACGATCGCCCACGGGCCGCAATAGGTTGCGCTGGTCGCGCGTGAGGCGTCCGCGGCGTCCTCCAGCACTTCGCGCGCACGCCCGGTCTCGCCGAGGCCGAGCAAGGCGAGCCCTCGCAGGACGTGGTTCTCGGCCTCGAACCGGCGCGCGCCGAGTTCACGCGCGATGTCGATGCACCGCAGGCTCGTGTCGTGCGCCGCCGCGTATTCGCCCTGCTGCAACCGCGCCGATCCGGCGATGCCCTCGGCCAGCAGCAACGCGCGCCGGTCACGCTGCTCGACGGCCGCCGCAACGGCCACGTTGGACGTCGCGAGCGCCGACTCGAGTTCGGCCATGTAGATTTCGGTGCAC
>DASUYI010000408.1:0-2209 GCA_036377475.1 Steroidobacteraceae bacterium
CGCCCGGCGATCGGTCCCGCTTGCTGAATCAGTCATCGAATCGTCTCCCGGACGGACGCTCCCGCCTCAGCGTTGCGCCTGTCCCATGGTGAACCGCTCCCGCAACCGCTGCTGATGCTCCGGGGTCGCCTGCAGGTCGAGCAACGGGTCGTCGGCGCCCTTGTAGACGCCGGGCTCGTAACTCGACACGCTCCGCGAACTCCCGCAAGCCACCAGCAGCACCGAGAACCCGACGAGCAACGCCGCTCGCAGGCCCGGCCGCGCGGTCACACGTCCTCCTGGTACGCCGCGAGCCAGCCCCAGGACTGCGGACGGCCGCTGCGCTTCATGACGCGCTCGCGGTAGATGTCCGCGACCATGTCGCCGTCGCCGGCGATCAGGGCCTTCGTGGCGCACATCTCGGCGCACAGCGGCAACTTGCCCTCGGCGATGCGGTTCTTGCCGTACTTCTGCCGCTCCTCGTCCGAGTTGTCCTTGCCCTCGGGTCCGCCGGCGCAGAACGTGCACTTGTCCATCTTGCCGCGCACGCCGAACGCTTCCTTCTGCGGGTACTGCGGCGCGCCGAACGGGCACGCGTAGAAGCAGTAGCCGCACCCGATGCAGAGGTCCTTGTCGTGCAGGACGATGCCGTCGCCCGTCGTGTAGAAGCAGTCGACCGGGCAGACGGCCGCGCACGGCGCGTCGGTGCAGTGCATGCACGCGACCGAGATCGAGCGCTCGCCGGGCACGCCGTCCTCGAGCGTGACCACGCGACGTCGGTTGACGCCCCAGGGCACTTCGTGCTCGTTCTTGCACGCGGTCACGCAGCCGTTGCATTCGATGCAGCGCTCGGAATCGCACAGAAATTTCATTCGAGCCATGATCGATGTTCTCCTAGGCGGGCGTGAGCTTGCAGAGCGAGCACTTGGTTTCCTGCATCGCGGTCACCGAGTCGTAACCATAGGTGAACGCGTTGTTGGCGGGATCGCCGCGCACCCACGGTGCGGTGCCTTCGGGGTATTTGTCGACGAGGTCCTTGCCTTCGAACCATCCACCGAAGTGGTACGGCGAGAACACGACGCCTTTGGCCACGCGCCGCGTCAGCATCGCCTTGACCTTGATCCTGCCGCCCTCGGGGCCCTCGAGCCAGACCCACTGTCCATCCTTGATGCCGAGGTCGTTCGCGTCCGCGGGATTGATCTCCGCGAACATGTCCTGCTGCAGCTCGGCGAGCCAGATGTTCGAGCGCGTTTCCTCGCCGCCACCTTCGTACTCGACGAGACGCCCGCTCGTGTGGATCAGCGGATATTCCTTCGAATAGTCCTTGGCCTGGATCGAGCCGTAGCGGGTCGGCAGGCGCCAGTAGCGCTTGCGGTCCTCGTAGGTCGGGTACTTCGCGACGAGGTCGTGGCGCGAGGTGTAGAGCGGTTCGCGGTGGATCGGCACCGGGTCCGGGAAGTTCCAGACCACGCAGCGCGCCTTGCCGTTGCCGAACGGCGCGCAACCGTGCTTGATTGCGACGCGCTGGATGCCGCCCGACAGGTCGGTCTTCCAGTTCTTCCCTTCCGCGGCCTTCTGTTCCTCGGCCGTGAGGTCGTTCCACCAGCCGAGCTGCTTGAGCAGGTCGGCCGTGAACTCGGGATACCCGTCTTCGATCTCCGAGCCCTTGGTCCACGAGCCCTCGGACAGCAGGTTCTTGCCCTCGTACTCGACGCCGAAGTTGGCGCGGAACGGCAGCCCGCCCTCGGCCACGGTGACTTTGGTGTCGTAGAGGTTCGGCGAGCCCGGGTGCTTCATCTCGGGCGTGCCCCAGCACGGCCACGGCAGACCGTAATACTCGCCGGCGCACGGGCCGCCCTCGGCCTTGAGCGTGGTCGGGTTGAACGTATGCTTGTTCTCGAGGTGCAGCTTGAGGCGCTCCGGGCTCTGGCCCGTGTAACCGATCGTCCACATGCCGCGGTTGTATTCGCGGACGATGTCCTCGATCAGCGGCTCCTCACCGTTCACCTTGATGTTCTTGGTGAGTTGTTCCGCGAAGCCGAGCTTCTTCGCGAACTTGTACATGATCGTGTGGTCGGGTAGCGACTCGAACAGCGGCTCGATGATCTTTTCGCGCCACTGCATCGAGCGGTTCGACGCCGTCACCGTGCCGTAGGTCTCGAACTGCGTCGCGGCCGGCAGCAGGTACGTGTCGTTCTTGCGATCCGACATCACCGCGGAATGCGTGGGG
>DASUYI010000409.1:0-3274 GCA_036377475.1 Steroidobacteraceae bacterium
CGGCGGTGCCCCAGTCGTCGGGGATGCCGTTGATCCGGCGGTAGGCGACGGCGCGCTCGCCCATCCACGAATCGAAGACCGCCTCGATCGCCTGCCGCAGCTGCTCGCGCGGATCGGCTGGGAAGTCGTAGAGCGCCTGGAAGCGTCGCGTCAGCTCGCGCAGCGCGTCGACGTCGAGCTCGGTGTCGAGCGTCACGGCGCGCTCGCGCTTGATGCGGGCGATCTCGTCCTCGAAGCGCACGCCGGGCACGCCGCGCACGACGTCGCCGAACATCTGCACGAGCCGCCGATAGGAGTCCCACGCGAAGCGCGGGTTGCCGGTGCGCTCGGCCAGTCCCTCCACGGACGCGTCATTGAGGCCGAGGTTCAGGACGGTGTCCATCATCCCCGGCATCGAGTCGCGGGCGCCGCTGCGCACCGACACGAGCAACGGGTCGCGCGGATCGCCGAGCTGCTTGCCGGCATGCGCCTGCAGGCGCGCGAGCGCGTCGTCGATCGCCGCTGCGAGCCCGTCTGGCGACCTGCGTCCGGCACGCATGTACTCGACACACGCCTTGGTGGTGATCGTGAAGCCGGCCGGGACCAGATCGGGGCCGAGCAGGCGCGTCATCTCGGCGACGCCCGCGCCCTTGCCGCCGAGCAGCTCGCGCATGTCGCGCGACCCCTCGGCGAAGTCGTAGATCCACTTGGTCGCGGTGGCGGTCGCCATCAGCTCGTCTCCCGTTTCAGTCGTCCAGGTCAATCCCGTAGGTTCGTGGCCCGCGGTCGCGCGGTCATCCGTGCAGGACGCCCGGTCGAACCCGTAGTCCCCCGCACTCGACGCAGCGCGAGCGCCCGCTCAGCGCCCGGCGAATGCGGCGCGCAGGAGCTCGACCAGCTCCGCGACCATCGGCATGCGCGGATTCGTGCGCAGGCTCGCGTCCATGAACGCCGCCTCGGCGAGTTCGGGCAGCGCGGTCTCGAACTCGGCCTCCGACACGCCCGCGTCGGCGAGGCCGCGCGGGATCCCCACCGTGTCGAGCAGCTCGTCGACGGCCGTGAACAGGCGGTCGCGGCGTTCATCGGCACTGCGGCCGCCGAGGCCGTGCACCCACGCCATCTGCGCGTACTTGTCGGGCGCCACATAGCTTGTGTAGCCCGGCGCGGGCATGAACTTGGTCGGCAGCGAGGCGTTGTAGCGCAGGATGTGCGGCAGGAAGATGCCGCACGCGCGACCGTGCGGGATGCCGAAGCGCACGCCGACGGAGTGCGCGAGCGCGTGCCCGACGCCGACGAACGCATTCGAGAACGCCAGGCCCGCGAGTGTCGCCGCGTTGCTCATCGCGGTGCGCGCCTCCAGATCGGAGCCGTCGGCGTATGCGCGCGGCAGCGCGTCGAGGATGAGGTGCAGCGCCTGCATGCAGAACGCGTCGGTGTAGGGCGAGGCGAAGATCGAGACGCCGGCCTCCAGCGCGTGCGTGAGCGCGTCGACCCCCGTATCGGCCGTCAGCGAGCGCGGCATCGTCAGCGTCAGGCGCGGGTCGACCACGGCCATGTCGGGCACCAGCGAGTAGTCGACGAGCGTGAGCTTGCGCGCGCCCGCCGTCAACACGGCCGCAGGCGATACCTCCGAGCCGGTGCCGGCGGTGGTGGGCACCGCGACCAGCCGGACGGCGTGCTCGATCTCGGGGAAATGGGCGACGCGCTTGCGGGCGTCGAGGAAGGGCAGGGCGAGCTCCGCGACCGACACTTCGGGACTCTCGTAGAAGAGCCGCATGGTCTTCGCCGCGTCGAGGACGGAGCCGCCGCCGAGCGCGACGACGAGATCCGGCTTGAACGCGTCGAGCATCGCCACACCGCGGCGCACCGTCTCCTCGGTCGGCTCCGGCTCGACCTCGTTGAACACGCGCACCGCGCCGCCGACGTAGCGGCGCAGCTCGTCGACGACGCCGCGCGCCTCGGTGTCGGCGTCGGTCACGACCAGCGCTTGCGCGCTGTGCAGCGTGCGCAGGCTGTCGAGCGAGCCCGGGTTGAAGTACGTGTCCGACGGGACCCGGAACCACTGAGGCGGCGCCTGCCGGCGCGAGACCGTCTTGATGTTCATCAGGTTGCGGTAGTTGATGTTGTCGGTGGTCAGCGAGCCGCCCCACGTGCCGCACCCGAGCGAGAACGTCGGCGTCATCGCGTTGTAGACCCCGCCGAGCGCGCCCACCGCGGTCGGCGCATTGACCAGTACCCGCCCGGTGCGCACGCGTTTCGCGAAGTGCTCGATGACGCTCTCGTCGGTGGCGTACACCGCCGAGGTGTGGCCCAGGCCGCCATGGTCGAGGACCAGTTCGGCCGCGTCGAGGGCGTGCTCGACCGATGGCGAGCGCACGAGCCCGAGCACCGGCATCAGCTTCTCCAGCACCAGCGGATGGCTGGCGAGCGCGTCGAGGTCGGACGGCAGCGGCGCGAGTAGGACCTTGTCCTCCGGCTTGGCCTCGAAGCCCGCGAGGGCGCCGAGGTGGGCGCAACTCTGACCCAGGGACTGCAGCTGCGGGCTGTCGCCGTCGAACGCGACCGCGGCCAGCGCATCGGCCTGCGCGTCGCTCAGCATGCGGGCGCCCATGCGCTCCAGCTCGGCGATCATCGCGTCCCAGATCGGCGCGTCCACGATGCAGGTCTGCTCAGCGGGGCAGATCAGCGACGAGTCGAACGTCTTCGAGATCAGCATGTCGGTGACCGCCATGCGGACGTCCGCGCTGCGGTGGATGTAGACGGGCGCGTTGCCGGCGCCGACGCACAGGCACGGCTTGCCCGCCCGGTTCGTGGCGTCGACCGCGCGCGGACCGCCGGTGGTCCAGATGAAGTCCACGCCGGGGTGGTGGAACAGGTACTGCGAGACGTCCAGCGTCGGATCGGGGATCACCTGCAGCGCGTTGGGCGGAAGGCCGACGCGCTCGCCCGCCTCCTGGAGCCGCTCGACGGCGCGCACGGCAGAGCCGGCGGCGCGCGCGGACGGGCGGAAGATCATCGCGTTGCGCGTCTTCGCCGCCACGATCGCCTTGAACAGGACGGTCGAGCTCGGGTTCGTGATCGGGGTCAGCGCCAGCACGACGCCGATCGGCTCGGCGACGTAGGTGATCGCCCGCTCGACGTCCTCCTCGATCACGCCGACCGAGCGCTTGTCCTTGAGGTAGTCGTAGAGGAACTCGGTGGCGATGTAGTTCTTGATCACCTTGTCCTCCGGCTTGGCCTCGAAGCCCGCGAGGGCGCCGAGGTGGGCGCAACTCTGACCCAGGGACTGCAGCTG
>DASUYI010000410.1:0-2293 GCA_036377475.1 Steroidobacteraceae bacterium
TGAATCGACAGACGCCGACAGAGGCACGCGACTCGATGACGAAGATCCCCGACTTCGACGACGTCAAGGCTGCCGCGAAACGCATCGCAGGGCACGCGCGACGCACACCGCTGCTCGCCCACACGCCGCTCGACCGGCTGACCGGCGGGCGCGTCCTGCTCAAGCTCGAGACGCTGCAGCACACGGGATCGTTCAAGTTCCGCGGGGCGTGGAACCGGCTCGCACAGCTCGACGAGCGCGAACGCGCCGCAGGCGTCGTCGCCTTCTCGTCCGGCAACCATGCGCAGGGTGTCGCCGAGGCCGCGCGCCGCCTCGGCATCCGCGCCACGATCGTGATGCCGAGCGACGCGCCGCGCGTGAAGATGCAGAACACGCGGGACATGGGCGCCGAGGTCGTCGAATACGACCGCATCCACGAAAGCCGCGAGCAGATCGCGGCACGGATCGCCGAGGACCGCGGCGCGACGCTCGTGCCGCCGTTCGACGATCCCGACGTGATCGCGGGCCAGGGAACCGTCGGCCTCGAAATCGCCGAGCAGGCTGCCGATTTCGGTCTGACGCTCGACGACATCGTCGTGTGCTGCAGCGGCGGCGGACTCACGGCCGGCATCGTCGTCGCGATGAAGCACCTGGCGCCGCACGTCGGGATCTGGACCGCGGAACCCGAAGCGTACGACGACCATCGGCGCTCGCTGGCGACGGGGCGGCGCCAGCGCAACGAGCCCGGTGCGCCGGGTTCGATCTGCGACGCCCTGCTGGCGCCGATGCCCGGCGAACTCACGTTCGCGATCAACCAGCCGCTGCTGCGCGGTGGCCTGGCGGTGTCGGACGACGAAGTTCGCGGCGCGATGGCCTTCGCGGCCCGCACGCTCAAGCTCGTCGTCGAGCCCGGCGGCGCGGTGGCACTGGCGTGCGTGATGACCGGCAAGCTCGACGTGCGCGACCGGACCGTCGCCGTCACGGTCTCGGGCGGCAACGTCGACGACGCTCTGCTCGCGGAGATTCTCGCGCGGCCCTGAGCCCGGTTCAGACGTCGAGCTCGACGATCGCGGCGTCGACTCGGGAGCGCGAGACCTCGAGCCGCGCGACGGCGACCGGCAGGCGAAAACGGCGCGGCCCGGCACTCCCGGGGTTGAGATAGAGCACGCCGTCGCGCCGCTCGATCCTCGGCCGGTGCGAGTGTCCCGAGACGACGACGTCGATGCCCTTCGCGCGCGGCTCCAGGTCGAGCCGTGCGAGGTCGTGCAGCAGGAGGACACGGTGTCCCTCCACGTCAACCTCGGCGCGGTCCGGCACGGCCGCCGCCCATGCTCCGTCCACGTTGCCGCGCACCGCGACGACGCGTGGCGCGAGACGCTGGAGATCTTCGAGCACCTGCGCGCGCCCGATGTCGCCGGCGTGGAGGATCAGGGCGCACCCCTGCAGTGCCGAGACGGCCTCGGGCCGCAGCTTGCCGTGCGTGTCGGAAATGACACCGACGTGCACGACGTGCCGCCCGATCCGCCGGTTCGAACCTGTCGATGAACGCTTCATGCGTCGGCCACACCTCCCCCCGATCTTGCCCGAAGGTCGCGACCACGACTAAGGTGCGTGCGGGCGCGCACCATCGCGACCACGGAACACGGGGAGCGTTTCACGTGCCGTCACCGATCGACACCTGGCTGCTGGCCCTGCCGTGGCTGCTCGGCGCGGCCGCGGCGACGTGGGCCCTGAGCGTGGTGATTCGCAATGTGACGGTCGTCGACGTGCTCTGGTCGCTGCTGTTCCTGCTGGCCGCCGTCGTCTATGCGCAGGCGACTCCGCCAGTGGAAGGCCGGACGGTGCTCCTGCTCGTGCTGGTTGCGCTCTGGGCCGTGCGGCTGGCCGTGTACCTCGCCGTGCGCACGCTCGGTCACGCACACGAGGACGCCCGTTACCAGGCCATCCGCAGGCGCAACGAACCGGGTTTCGCGTGGAAGAGCCTCTACCTCGTGTTCGGCATGCAGGCGGTGCTGGCCTGGATCATCTCGTTGCCGCTGCTCGGTGGCATCGCCGGAGAGCCGCGCCCGCTCGGCGTGCTGGACGCGATCGGTGTCGCGTTGTGGCTGGTCGGCTGGACGTTCGAAAGCGCGGGGGACTGGCAGCTGGCGCGGTTCAAACGCGACCCGGCCAACGCCGGCCGCGTCATGGACCGTGGCCTGTGGCGGTTCACGCGTCATCCCAACTACTTCGGCGATTTCTGCGTCTGGTGGGGGTTCTACGCGATCGCGCTTGCGGCCGGCGCCTGGTGGTCGATCGTCGGGCCCGTGATCAT
>DASUYI010000411.1:0-4186 GCA_036377475.1 Steroidobacteraceae bacterium
GTCCCCCGCCGGGTGCGGCGGGCCACAGGACCGTGACCTGTCCTTCGAAACGGAACACCGAACCGTGCACGTCGGGAATAGCGAGTGCGATGCACGCGTCGTTGACGGCATACCGCGTCGCGAAGTTGTCTGCGCCGTCGATCACGACGTGCGCGCCCTCGAGCAGCGTGCGCGCGTTTGCGGCGGTGAGTCGCCGCTCGACCCGCATCACCTCGACCGTGGGGTTCAGGGCCTGCAAGGTCGCCGCGCCCGAATCGATCTTCAATCGACCGGTGTCGGCGTCGCCGTGCAGCACCTGTCGGTGCAGGTTGCTGCGCTCGACG
This sequence comes from Steroidobacteraceae bacterium, assembly GCA_036377475.1. Taxonomy (GTDB): domain Bacteria; phylum Pseudomonadota; class Gammaproteobacteria; order Steroidobacterales; family Steroidobacteraceae; genus RPQJ01. Next base: position 324 of record DASUYI010000411.1, read on the forward strand.
CGGTCGTCGTCGACGAGCGTGAGGTGGCCGACGCCCGCCGCCGCGAGATACAACGCGGCCGGTGATCCGAGTCCGCCGGCGCCGACCAGCAGCACCCGGGCGTCGCGCAGTCGACGCTGCCCCTCGAGCCCGACCTCCGGCAACGTGAGCTGTCGCGCGTACCGTTCGACGTCGACGTCGGTCGCGACGTCGGGCGATCGCGCGACGGGCAGGCCCTCCGCGCGCCAACGCTGGAAGCCGCCCATCACCGACATCGCACGCTCGTACCCGAGCGCGCGCAGACGCTCGGCGCCCTGCCGCGAGCGTCGCCCGCTCGCGCAGATCAAGAGCATGACTTGCGATCGGTCGGGCTCGAGTTCGGGGGCGCGACGCTCGATCTCGCAGAGCGGCACGTGACGCGCACCTTCGGCCATGCCGGCCGCGAGCTCCGGCGCATCGCGCACGTCGAGCAGCGCGACGCCGCGACGGACCAGCTCGCAGGCCGCGGCCGGCGCGAGCTCGACCGGCGTCCCGGGCGCGGGTGCGGTCGCGCTCATCCGCCCGCCACGGCCGGCAGGATGCTGACGACCGCTCCCGCCGGCACTTCGGTCGCAAGCCCTTGCAATGCGCGCGCGTTCGTCCGATCCACGAACAGGTTCACGAACGGCCGCAGCTGGCCGTCCGGCGTCAGCACGCGCGGGACCAGTTGCGGGTGGCGTACGGCCACACGCTCGAGCACCTGCGCCAGGCTGCCGGCCGCCACGCGCAGTTCGGACGCGTCACCGGCGAAGGGCCGCAACACGGCAGGCACGCGGACGAGGACGTCGGACATGCGTCGATTGTAGTCGCCCGTCGGCGGCCGCGCCGCCAGCGATACCCGGGATTCAACGCCGCACGACGGCGACGAGCGGGTCGGTCGACCGCGCCAGGCTCAGCAGCACGACGCGATCGAACCGGTCCGTGAGCCTTAGCGCCACGGCGGCGGCCTCACGCGCCTGCGACTCGAGCCGCGCGTCGTCGACCATGTTGATCACGGGCACGACCCGACGACCCTCTGTCGACTTGAGCAGCCCTGCCGGACTGCCGAACAGCCGACCGAAGTGCGCGGGCGTGATGATCTCCCCTTCGTTCATTCCCGCCACGCGTGCGATCTGCTCGACCCGGTGGGCGACCTTGGTACTGAGCGGCTCGCCGATCGCGTGCGCCGACAGCACGGGCAGGACGGTCGTAGCCGACGGGGGAATCGCGGGTTCGTCCCCGGCCGGCGCCTTGATCAACCGCATGCGCGCGCCGTCGGCCTTGACGTAGGTCGCGTCGAAGCGGCCTTCGCGATGGATCCGCTCGAGCGTCGCCGGACTGACGCCGGCGCGGCGACCCGGTTTGCTGCCCGGACACGCGTACGCCACGCTCGCGCCTGGATCGAGCGCGGCCACGGCGGCCGGCAGCCGCTGATCGTCGTCGACGGCGACCGCGAAGCCGAGGTGCTCCTGGAAGTACGTCGTGAACGCCGTCGCCGTGATCGCGACGCGTCCGGGGTGCGTCGTGGCGAGGTGTCGCAGCAGGCTTTTCTTGCCGCCCGCACCGACCGCGCAGACGACGCCCGTGCGCGCCTCGAGCAGGTCGAGCAACGATGCAGCGTCAGCCACGGTCGCTGTCCCCGTTGCGGAAGCGCAGGCACAGCACGCGCGGCAGGTACTCGGCGATCAGCGTCCAGCGCTCGCCGTGGTCGCGCGTCAGGAAGACGTGTCCGGAGGACGTGCCGAACGCCACGCGTCCGCGGGTCGACGGATCCGCTTCCATCGCGTCGCGCAGTACCGTGACGTACGCGTGCTGCTGCGGCAGCCCGGTCGAGACGGAGCGCCAGCTGCGACCGGCGTCGTCGCTGCGGAACACGCGCAGCCGCCCGTCCACCGTGGTGCGCATGTGCGAACTCGACTCCGGGATCTGCAGCACCACGTCGGGATCCTCGGGGTCGCAGGCGATCGCGTAACCGAAATCGCTCGGCAAGCCGGCCGTGATTTCCGTCCACGTGGCCGCGCCGTCGTCGCTGCGATACGTGCCGTTGTAGCACTGGCGGTAGAGCCTCCGGCCGTTCCGCGGGTGCATCACGACGCGGTGCACGTTGTGGCCGGCGAGCGGATACCGCTCGGGCAGGTGTTCGGCGCGCACGCCCACGTTGGCGGCGTTCCAGCTCACGCCACCGTCGACGCTGCGGTAGACGCCGCCGGCCGAGACGCCGACGACGAGGTGCGCCGGGTCGCCGCGGTCCACGCAGATCGAATGCAGCGCGAACAATCCGCGCGACGGTTCCCAGGCCGAGCGCGTCTCGTGTTCGTTCAGTGCGACGACGTCGCGCCAGCTCGACCCCTCGTCGTCGCTGACGAAGAGGCCGGCCGGGTCGATGCCGGCATAGAGCGTGCGTCCATCCGCCGACCACGCCAGGTGCCAGATCGAGTCGACCGTGCTCGCGTGGCGGCCCGCCGGGTGGTGCGGCACGGCCGCGAGGCTGGTCCAGCGCTCGCCGCCGTCGGTGCTGACGTGGATGTGCGAGCCCCAGACCGGGTGATCGACGGCCGCGTAGAGTTCGCGGGGTCGCCCCGGCCTCGCCACGACGTGGAGCACGCGGTGACCGGCGAGGTACGGTCCCGCGGGGTCCGACGCGACGTCGCGCGCCGACAACCGGAACAGGCCCTTGTCCGTGCCGACGAACAGCACGCCGTCGTCGGCCGCGGTCACTTCGGTCACTTCTCCAGCAGGCGCGGCATCAGCTCGACCAGGTTGCACGGCCGCGTGCGAAGGTCGAGCTGCGCCTCGATCAGCGTGTCCCAGGCCGTCGCACAGGCGCCGGACGAGCCCGGCACGCAGAACACGTAGGTTGCGTTTGCGACCCCTGCGAGCGCGCGCGACTGCAGCGTGGACGTCTTGATGTCCGCGTACGAAATCGAGCGGAACATCTCGCCGAAACCGTCGAGCACCTTGTCGAGCAGCGGGCGCACGGCTTCGGGCGTCCCGTCGCGGCCCGTGACGCCCGTGCCTCCGGTCGTGATCACGGCGTTGACGCCCGCATCGGCGATCCAGCGCGAGACGATCGCGCGGATCTGGTAGACGTCGTCCGGCACGATCGCCTTCTCGGCGAGCCGGTGACCCGCGCGCGTCAGGCGCTCGACCAGCAACCGGCCCGACTTGTCGCTCTGCTCGTCACGGGAGTCCGACACGGTGAGCACCGCGATGGCCACCGGAAGGAACTCGCGAGCGCGGCCGCCGCCGTCTTCGGAACTCATGCCGTTCGATCTCCGTGTCCTGGAAGTTCAGATCAGGCCTGCGAAAGGCTGCACGTCGACCTCGGTGCCGGGTTCGACGTCGCCCTGCTCGAGTGGCAGCACGATGAAGCAATTCGCCTCGCTCATCGAGCGCAGCACGCCCGCGCCCTGGTGCCCGGTGATGCGCACGACGTACTTGCCGGCGGCATCACGCTCGAACACCCCGCGCTGGAACTCCTGGCGGCCGGGCTTCTTGCGCAGCCGCGTGGCGCAGGTCGCGCGCAGCAGGATCGGCGTCTCCGGCTCGGTCGCGCCCATCAACGCCTGCAGCGCCGGCCGCACGACGTGATAGAACGTGACCATCACGGACACTGGGTTCCCGGGCAGCCCGAAGAACAACGCCGGCCCGAAGTGCCCGAACGCGATCGGCTTGCCGGGCTTCATCGCGACCTTCCAGAAGCCGATGCGGCCGTGACGCTCGAGCGTCTCGGTCACGTAATCGGCCTCGCCGACCGAGACGCCGCCGGACGTGATGATCATGTCGGCCTGCGTGGCCGCCGACTCGAACGCGCGCAGCGTGTCTTCGCGCGTGTCGGGGATGACGCCCAGGTCGAGGACCTCGGC
>DASUYI010000412.1:0-5747 GCA_036377475.1 Steroidobacteraceae bacterium
CGGGCCCGCCGCGTGCGCGCCACCATTCGAGTGCGGCGTCGCAGGCGTCGGGCAGGGTGCGGGGCGTGAGCCAGGTTTCGGTCAGGTCCTCGACGAGTCCCGCCGTTTGCCCCGTCGCGACGCGTCCGGCGAGCGCGTGACACTGCAGCGCCGGCTCCGTGTCGCGGCCCGGGTCGAAGTGTTCGAGGTACGTGGCCCACGCACGACGCTCGGCCAGGCTGTCGAGCCAGGTCGCCCGCAGTTGCGCCGTGACGGGGGCATTGCCGTGCTCGCGCAGGAACGCGATCACGTCGTGGTCCACCGGCAGCAAGGCGTCGACGGTGCCCACGGCGGCGGGCGTGGCCAGCTCGAGCTGGCGCCGCAGCCGTGCGGCCTGCAGGTAGGGATAAAGCGTGTAGCCGCGCAGGTCCGCTTCTTCGTCCGGCGCCGCGGAGATCGGCGCCAGGCTGACGACCGCCATGGCGTCCATGAACGACTGGCGCAGCGCAGCCTGGCGTGATTCGTCGTCGTCGGCTCGAGCGCCCGCGGCCGACCACACGAATCCCGCCGCCAGAGTCAGCAGGCAGACAACAGTCCTCGAAACCATGGTCGCCAGTTTAGACCGCACCGTTTCCGATCGCAGCGCGAGAAATCACCGGGCGATTGACAAAGTTCATTGATGTCGTTCGCAGCTCGTCTGGGACCTCACGGTCGAGTGAGTCAAGGAGCGGCACGTGTTCGGCAAGCCGCTAGACGCGTTCCAGAACACACGGTTCAAGCTCGCGGAGCTGCGTGCGCAGATCGACGCCGTGCAGTGCTTCGTCGACCAGCTCGTGCAGGAGCGCGTGCACGGTCGGCTCGATGCGGACCTCGCGGCCGAGGCGAAGCTCGTCGCGAGCGAGCTCGAGTTCCGGACCGCCGACGAGTGCCTGCAGCTCTTCGGCGGCGCGGGCTACATGGAGGAGTACAGGATCGCGCGCTGCTTCACCGACGCGCGCGTCTCGCGGATCTTCGCGAGGACCTCGGAGATCATGAAGGAGATCATTTCGCGCAGCGTCGGCCTCGACGATCGCAAGATGAGAGCCCGGCGGCCACCGGGCCGGCCCGACGTCGGGCGAGCGTGGGCGCGAGCAGGGTCAGCAGCAGCAGCGCGGCGGGATCGACACCGCCACCGCCACTACTCGAGCCACCGGCGCCGCCGCTGCCGCCCCCGTCCACGGTGACCGTGAGCGACGACGCGTTGTCGCCGGACTCCGAATCCTCGGCGGCGGACGCCCGGGCCGTGATCTCGAACGTGCCGGCCTGGTTCGCACGGAGTTTCAGGTCGATGCCACGGACGGACGCCGCCGGCAGGTCTCCGAACGTGCAGCGAACGTTGCCGGCGTTGATGGCGCATGGCGCTCCCTGGGCAGTCACGCTGTCGACGGTGAACGCGGACGGGACGGTGAGCTCGACCTGCACGTCCTCGGCCGCGGTCGTGGCTTCGAGCGTCAGGCGCGGCGGAGCGACCGTCGACCCGACCTTGCCGGAGGCGAGCGACGTCGCGGGTCTCAGCGCGACGTTGCCCGGCGCGCGCACCTCGACCGCGGTCTCGGTCCGGTTGTTCGACCATTCGCGGTCACCGTTCCCCGAAACCGACACGTACATGCTCGTCCTCGAAGCGAGCTCCCCGCGCAGCTGCATCGTCACCTGCACCTGGCCGTTCGCGGGCACGGTGCCGAAGCGACACTGCCAGCTCGTCGTGGGCGGCAGCGCATTGCACTCACCCTGTGACGCCGAGATGGCGACCAGGCTGGTGCCGTAGAACCCGTCGATCGTCGCGGCCACGTCGTTCACGGGCTGGGTGGCTGCCTTCACCGCGAACGCAAGGTCGGTCGTCGCTGCCAGCCGGACTACGGTCGATGCCGGCAACGGCGACACGGCCACGTCGACGTTCGGGAGGACTTGCAATGTGAAAGTCTTCGCGTCGTTTGCCGCGTTCGAATCCGCGTCGGCGCCGAGTCGCACTTCGACCGGGTACGGGCCTACCGCATCGGCGACGATCTCCACGTCCAGCAAGACCGTGGGCCCGGGCGTCAACGTCCCGAGCGCACACGTCACGGTGCCGGCCGTGATCGAGCAGTTTCCGACGGTCGTGTCGACGCCCGTGGCTCGCACACCCGTCGGCAGCGTGAGCGTCATGCGGACATTGGTCGCCGGCGTCAGGCCGACCGAGGTCACGCGGATCGGCAGGCTTCGACTGACGTTGTCGTATCCGTAAATCTGGTCGTACGGATTGTCCAGGGCGACGTCCACGTCCGGCCGCAGCTGGTAGTTCAGCGTCACGCGGTCACGCGCATAGTCGACGAACTGGCTCTCAGGCGCCCAGACGGTCGCGCCCGCCGCAGCCGAAGTGCCCGAGACGGCTTTCAGCACGACATCGACGCGGCGCGAACCGCCGGCCTCGATCGGCGCGGCATACAGGCATCGATACGAGCTGGCAGATTGCAGTGCACAGGTCGCGCCGACGGCCGCGACCGAGACGATCTGCATGCCGTCGCTCACGTTCAGCGTGACCGAGGCGTCCACGACGGGCTGTGGCCCGACCGATCGCAGCGTGAACGACTGCGTAAAGCTCGAGCCGAGCATGATCGTCGAGGCGGCAGGCGTCGCCTCGACCGTGAGCTCGACGAGCGGCGCCGCGGTGATCGTCAGGGACGCACCGTCGTTGTCGTGCCGGACATCGTTCGTCGAGCGCACGTACGCCGTCAGTGATCCGCGCGTCGCGCGGGTCCCGACGAGGCTGACGTCGATCCGTCGCGACTCGCTCGCAGGCAGCGTGCCGAGTTCGCAGGTCACTCGCCCGAAGCTCGACGCGCAGGCAATGCCGGATCCGCCGGCGGACAGCAGCGCGAAGTTCGACGGCAGTTGGATTACGACCTCCGCGCCTTCGAGTGCGAGCGGGCCTTCGTTGCGCGCGGTGACGAAGAAGGCTTGCGTCTCGCCGACGTACGCCGACGACGAACCCGTCGACAGCACGAGGGAGCCGTCCGCCGGAGTCCGCATCTCGATCTGGACGCTGTCGATGTCGTTGCTGCGCTCGACGTCCGCATCTGCCGTGACGCGAGCGTTCAGCGTCGCACCGTCCAGGCTCTGCCCACGGACCACGACGTCCGCCGTGCGACGCGTTCCGGGCGCGAGGCTGCCGAGCGGACACGACAGAGTATTGGTACTGAGACTGCAAGCCGCGCCTTCCACCGAGCCGCCAATGACGGAGACGTACCCATAGGGGAATACCGTGAGCGCAGCGTTTTCGGCCGCGACAGTCCCGGTCGAAACGACGTCGACCCGCACGTGCAGGTCCTGCAGGGCATACGCCCAGACGCTGGCCTCGGCAAACTCCACGGCCACGTCGGCGAGTTGGGTGGGTCGCAGGCAGGCCGCGGCGGTCACGACCGGCGCGATCTGCGCGAGGCTGCACTGTGAGAACGTGCCGCTGCTGTTCATCGCCGGCGCCATCAGGTAGACCTGCGGCGTCGCCGAGCAGGCCGAGTTGGCCACGCCGTCGTGCGGCGCACCAAAGTTGTGGCCGAGCTCGTGCGCGGCGATCAACGACGAAAAATAAGTGTCGGAATAGTTCTGGCTCAATGACACCGCAGCCTGCGACCAGCACAGGGTCCCGATGTAGGCGATGCCGACCGTCGGACCGTCGAGCTCCCGCCCGGTCATCAGGTGCGCGAGGCCGCGCGTCGACAGGTCGGTCGAGGCGAGACGGAACGTTTCGAACTGGACCAGCAGCGTATCCGCGGCGCTCGAAGTCAAGCCACCGTTGGTCGCCAGCACCTCGACGTGGCCCGACACGACCTTGACGCCCACCTGTGCACTGAAAATGCCGTCGACATTGTTGAGCCGCGCCAGCATCTCCCCGGTCGGGTTCGCGTACTGGTTGCGGAACTGCGCGTCCGCCACCAGCGCGAGGTCGAGTTCACGCTCCGGCAGCGCCGAGGCGATCGCGGTCGCTTGCGACGCGAGCTCCGCGAACACGGTGCGATAGTCGGACGCGTCCCCGGTCGCCACGGACCCGGCATTCGCGCTGCCGGGCGGCGGCGCCAGGACTCGACAGAAGCCCGCCGCCAGGCCGCTGTCGGCGTCGGCGGCGCGATAGGCCACGGTCGCATCGGCCGGGATACCCTCGAGCGGCGTGTCCAACCGATCCCTGATCGAGGAGGCCGGCGCGATCACGAGCAGCTCGCGGCCGTCGTAGATCAACCCGTGCAGCCCGTCCGCCAGCCGGGTGAGCCGGACCCAGGAGCCGGGCAGTCCTGCGACCGTGCCGCGGAACAGCGCGTGTGCAGGCAGTGACCGGCGTTCGGCGCGAGAGAGCTTGCCGATCACCCGGTCATTGGGCTCGAGCCGCAGGTCGAAACGACGCCCGAGCGCGTCGAAGCTGGCCGTGACCGCGACGTCCGGCTTCTGCCGGGTTCCGGGCGCGGGCAGTTGGGGAACGCCGACCAACCCGGCCGGCTCGGCGTAACGGATTCGCGCCTGGCCGGAAGCCGCGGATGCCGTGGATGCGGCTGTCGTGGACAACAGCCATGCCAGGACGACGACACGTCCCGCGGTTGCGATCATTCTGAATGGTCCCCAGGTTCGCACCGGCTTCGTCGACCGGTTGCGATGGGGCGCGACTATGCGGGTGGCGCGAGGTGTGGTCAAACGAGACCACAGAAGTCGGTTACTCCCCATTACATAATTTTGTGCACTGCGGCAAACTTCGTAGGCTTGGCCGTCCGAATTCGAGGCGCGGCCCGGCTCACAGGCACGGTCGAAGGGAGACTCTCATGCTGTATTCCGGACCCGCCTTCAGCGTCACGGCGTTGGGCGATGGCATCGTCGAATTGAAGTTCGATCTCACCGGCGAATCGGTCAACAAGTTGAACCAGGCGGCCCTCCGCGATTTCGAGGGCGCGACGCAGGCGATCGCCAAAGACGGCAGCGTCAAGGGCGTCGTCGTGACGTCCGGCAAGTCGGTCTTCATCGTCGGTGCCGACATCACCGAGTTCGGCGCGATGTTTGCGGCGGGCGAAGAGTCGATCGCGAAGGGTGTCCTCAAGGTCAACCGGATCCTCAGCCGCTTCGAAGACCTGCCGGTGCCGACGGTCGTCGCCGTCAACGGCGTGTGCCTCGGCGGTGGCCTGGAACTCGCGCTCGCCGCGGACTATCGCGTCATGTCGACGACGGCCTCGATGGGTTTCCCCGAAGTGAAGCTCGGCATCTTCCCGGGCTTCGGCGGCTCGGTGCGCATGCCGCGCGTGATCGGCATCGACAATGCCGTCGAGTGGATCTGCACCGGCCAGGACAAGAAAGCCGACGCCGCGCTCAAGGACGGTGCGGTCGACGCGGTCGTGGCGCCTGAACACCTGCGTGACGCGGCCATTGCGATGCTGAGGCAGTGCATCGCGGGCAAGCTCGACTGGCAGGGACGGCGTGCGGCCAAGCTCGCGCCGCTCAAGCTCAACAAGATCGAGCAGACCATGGCGTTCAACTCGTCGATGGGCGTCGTGGGCGCGCAGGCGGGCCCGAACTACCCGGCGCCGATGCTCGCATTGAAGAACATGCAGGAGGCCGCCACGTTGGGCCGCGACGCCGCCTTGGAAGTCGAGGCGAAGTATTTCGCCAAGGCGGCGGTCACGCCGCAGGCGAACGCGCTCGTCGGCGTCTTCCTCGCGGACCAGGGCGTGAAGAAGGCTGCCGGCGCTTGGGAAAAGAAGAGCAAGCGCGAGATCAAG
>DASUYI010000413.1:0-3154 GCA_036377475.1 Steroidobacteraceae bacterium
CCTCGAGCCCGCCCATGGCGTCCATCGTGGTGCCGGAGCCAGCTTCGTACGCCTCGCGCAGCAGGGTCTCGAAGCGTTCCACCGGCACGCGCTCGAGCTTGAGTGCACGGCGCAGGTGACGGCGGACCTCGGCCAGCGCGAGCGGCGAAGCGCCGTCGCGCACGACCACGTCGGCGTCGGTGTCGGTGATGCCGCGAACGAGCACGCCATGCCGCTTGGCGAACGCGAACGGCAGCGGTCGCAGCGGGTCGGTGACCCGGCCGGCCGCGGCCAGAATGGCTTCGTCGGTGGCGGCGGTGTTCACGGCGTGGTTCCGGGCGGCGTCTCGGCCTCGGTCTCGGGCGGGGTCTCGGGCGGGGTCTCGGGCGGGGTCTCGGGCGGCGGCGGCGTCGCAGGCGCCGTTGCCGGTGCTTCGCCGAACGGCGTCGTCGGCTGCGTCTGCGGCGGCGGTGCCGGTGGCGGCACCTGTTCGACCGGGTTCTGCGTCGCAGGGCCGGGCTGCGTGATCGATCGCATGCGTTCGGCCGGTGTGTCGCTCTCGGGCGAGGCCTGCCGCGCAGGGTTCAGCAATTCAGGCGGCACCAGCTGCTCGAGCGCGGGCAGCGTCGGTTGCCGCTCGGTCGGCATCAGCGGCACCTTGCCCTTGTTGATGCCGAGTTGCGCGTCGCGCATGTAATTGTACTTCGCGTTGCTTTCGATCGCGGCATCGACGCCGTCGCGCAGGATGCGCGGCCGGATGAAGACCATCAGGTTCGACTTGACCTTGTCGATGCTGCGCGTCTTGAACAGCTCGCCGAGGATCGGGATCGAACCGAGGAAGGGCACCTGCGACCTGCTTTCGCGCACCTGGTCCTCGATCAGGCCGCCCAGGACGATGATGCCGCCGTCCTCGACCATGACGTTGGTGGTGATGGTGCGCTTGTTGGTGATCAGGTCCGTGTCCGAGACCTGCTGCGAACTCGCCGCGATGCTCGAGGCCTCCTGCGAAATCTTGAGCAGCACCGAGGCGCCCTCGTTGATCTGCGGCGTGATCTTGAGGATGTTGCCGACTTCCTCGCGCTGCACGGTGGTGAACGGATTGACCTGGTTGTTGGCACCACTGACGCCCTGGTTGGTGTACTGGCCCGTGATGAAGGGAACTTCCTGGGCGACCTTGATTTCCGCCTCCTCGTTGTCGAGCGTGACGATCGAGGGCGTGGAGATGATGTTGGTGTTGCCGATGCCGTCGATCGCGCGGATCAGCGCGGCCCAGCTCGTGCCGGTCTCGTTGATCTGCCCGACGCCGGCCGTGAATCCCGCGGGTAAGGACGTGACCGACTCCGGGTCCAGGATGCCCTGGATGATCTCGCCGAGGCCCGTCCCGTTGATGGGATTGAGGAAACCGGCGGCGGGAAGCAGGTTGCCTTCCGAGTCCCTGTCCCCGACGACCCAGTTGATGCCGAGGTCGCGTGCCTTGTCGATGGACATTTCCACGAGGATCGCCTCGACGAGCACCTGCGCACGGCGGATGTCGAGCCGGTCGACGATGGCCATGACGGAACGCATGACCTTGGGGGGCGCCGTCACGACCAGCGCGTTGGTCTGCGGCTCGGCCCAGATCGCGACGCTGCGGTCGCCGCCCGAGCCGGCGCTCGAAACGACCGGCGCGGCCGCGGCGCCGCCGGCTCCGGCGCCGGGGGTCGGTTGGGCCGCCGCGACGATGCCCTGGATCTGCTCGCGGAGCTTGGCCGCGATCTTCTCGGCGTCGGCGTACTTGAGGTAACGCACCTGCGTGTCGCCGCCCGTCTCGAGCGGCGTGTCGAGGTGCGCCACCAGCGTCTTGAGGCGCAGCCGCTGCGAGGTTTCGCCGCTGATGAGCACGCTGTTGGTGCGTTCGTCCGCGATGACCTTGACCGACGGCATGCCGGCGCCTTCGGCCGCGGCCCCGCCCGTGTAGAGGCTGTTGATGATGCGGACCACGTCCGCCGAGCTGGCGTGCTGCAGCGGGATCACGTCGACCGCCTCGTCGCCCTGCTGGTCGATGCGCTGGATGATGCGCATCATCCGGTTCACGTTGGCGGCGCGGTCCGAGATGATCAGCATGTTCGAGGCCGGGTAGGCGGCGAGGTGCCCGTATTGCGGGATCAGCGGACGCAGGATCGGTACGAGCTGCGCCGCGCTCACGTTCCTGACCGCGACCACCTGCGTGACGATTTCGTCGGAACTGGAGCTCACGCGCGAGGGCAGGTCGTTGGCCGGCACCTGGCGGGCGTTCGCGTCGGGCAGGATCTTGATCGTGTCGCCCGAGGGCACGGCCACGAACCCGTGCACCTGCAGGATCGAGAGGAAGGCCTCGTAGAACGCGTTCGGCGTCATCGGCGTGGACGACAGCATCGTCACCTGCGCCTTCACGCGCGGGTCGACGATGAAGTTCTTGCCGGTGACCGCGCTGACCGCCTCGATGATCTGGGAGAGGTCGGCGTCCTTGTAGTTCGGGGTGATGGTGCCCTGCGCCTGCGCGACCGCGGGCGTGGGCAACGTGACGATGACCGCGCCGAGCGCCAGGACCAGTGCGAGGCCCGTGGCCGCCAGCAGGGTTCGTTTGGACATGTTGTAGTTTATCGCCATTACTCCTCATCCCCATCGTTCATCGCCGGCAACTCTTCGACCGGGACGGCGTCGGGGAAGGCGTCCATGACCTCCGCGCCCGCCGCGATCTGGGCGTTGTTGATGTTCACTTGCACAGTCTCGCCGTTGCGCTCGACGGTGACCGTGACGTTGGCCGCACTGTTCATCGTCGAGAGGATTTCCATGCCCCGCGCCGGGTCGTCGAGCGGCGTCCCGTTGATGGCCGTGACCATGTCGCCGGGCAGGAGCCCCAGCTTGTTGAACTGCATCCGGTTCCGTCCGGGATAGACGCGGTAGCCGCGCTGCTGGCCGTTGGCGAACACCGGCTGCGGCCGCAGGATCTCGGTGATCGCGCCGGGGTTGTTGGCTGCAAGCTGGCGCAGCCGCTCGCCGAGCATCGGGTCGGGCCGGTACCCGGGCCCCGCCGAAACGTTCATGCCGCCGCCGGTGAATTTCTTCGGCAGCAGCAGTGCCTCGAGCTTGCCGCCACGGTCGATGATCGCGCGGTCGGGGTAGACGGAGTGCAGCTTGGTGCCTCCCGTGATCG
>DASUYI010000414.1:0-5113 GCA_036377475.1 Steroidobacteraceae bacterium
CGGCTGGCCGTTCGAGCTGTTCGCGCATTTCCGCTGGCAACTCGCGGCCGCGACGCTGGTCGTCGCACCGCTCGCGCTCGCGCTGCGGGTGCCGTGGATGCTCGCGTTGCCGGCGCTCGCGGTGGCGCTGCAGTTGACGCCGTTCGTGTGGCCGGAGCCCGGCCAGCCGCGCGTCGGGCGCGACTGCCGCGGGCCGGAATTGCGGGTCGCGACCGTCAATCTCTGGTATCGGCACCGCGACGCGACCTACGTGCTCGCGTGGCTCGAGGCCCATCCGGTCGACGTCGTCGTGCTGCAGGAGGTGACGTCCGCATGGGCCGGAGCGCTTTCGGCCACCGCGCACCTGTACCCGCATCGCGCGCTGCACGTGCGGGAAGATCCGTACGGGATCGGTGTGCTGAGCCGCTGGCCGCTCGAGCGGGTCGAGTACGTCGACTTCGCGCAGGACGGGCTGCCGTCGCTGGTTGCCACGCTCGACGTGGAGGGTCGCCGCGTCCAGGTGATCGCGCTGCACACGCCCTGGCCCATCCTCAAGCGCCTGCAACTCGCACGGGACCGTGCCCTGCAGCGCGCGGCCGAGCGTGCCCGCGAATCGTCGTTGCCGACGCTGCTCACCGGCGATTTCAACCTGACGCCGTACGCGCCGACGTTTCAGCGGCTCGAACGCGACTCACGCATGCGCGACGCATTCGCGCGCAGGCTCTGGCGACCGACGTGGCAGGCAGGGTTCTGGCCGCTCGCGCTGCCGATCGATCACGTGCTCGTGCCGGACGGCGCCTGCGTGCAGGACGCCGTGATCGGCGACAGCGTCGGCTCGGATCATCGCCCGGTCGCGGTGGCCGTGCGCTGGCCTTGAGCCGCGCTCAGCCCTCGGTCCAGTCGGTGGCGCGGCGCCCCTGCACCGACCGCCGTTCCGTCAAGGGGGGCGAGCGGTCCACGCGACGGCGTTGCCCGGCGCGACGGTCGTCGTGATGCTTGAAGCGGCAGTCGCACCGGTCCGGACGATCGCAACCGCCAATGGGCAATCGAGGCGCCTCGGCCGAGAGCACGCGCACCCCGAGCAGCGACTGCGCCTGCGGGCAGGCATCCGCGCCGGGCAGGACCGTCACCGCGTGAAAACGCAGCCTCGATGAGCGGGTTCCGGTGTAGCCAGCCATGGCGCCTCCCCCTGTTGTTGTTCGTTGCGATCCCGGCAACGCTACGCCTTCGCGTGGCGCGCGCCAATAGCATCAGTCGGCGCCCAGCATCTCGCCGGTCGGCGGCGGGAATTCACGGCAGCAGGCGAGCAGCCAGGCGCGGAACCGGACCACTTTCGGCAGTGCGAACTGGTCGGGCGGTGCCACGAGGAACCAGGCGTTGCGCTGCTGCACACTCGGCAGCATCGGCCGCGCGAGACGACCGGCGGCAATGTCGGCGGCGACGAGCGACCAGCGCGCGAGCGCCACCCCCTTGCCCTGCTCGACCGCCGCCAGCGTCGCGGACGAATCCTCGAGCGGGGGTGGTCCGCTCTCGGCGCGCGTGGTGTCGCCACCCACCCGCCGGAACCAGTCGGCCCAGGGTTCGGTCCGACTGTGGATCAGCGTGTACCGCGTGAAGTCCCCCAGCGTTTCGATCGGCCCGAGCCTGGCGAGCAGCGCGGGGCTGCAGACCGGGAAAACGTACTCGTCCAGCAACCGTTCGGCCTTGAGCCCGGGCCACTGGCCCGGTCCGTACAGGATCGCGGCGTGAAAATCGTCGCGGCCGAAGTCGAGCGTGGCGCGCGACGGTCCAAAGCGCACCTCGATCTCCGGATGCTGTCGCGTGAATTCGCCGAGGCGTGGCAGCAGCCACCGTTGCAGGAACTCGCTCGGCACGCTGAGATTGAGCATGCCGCCGACGCGTTCGCGGCGGATGCGCTCCACCGCGCGCGTAAGTTCGTCGAGTCCGCGGCGCACGCCCGGCAGGAGTTCGGCGCCTTCCTGGGTCAGCGCGACGGCCCGGGTGTGCCGGCGGAACAGCGGCACGCCGATGTCGGCCTCGAGCGCCTTGATCTGGGCGCTGACGGCCGCCGTCGTGACGCCGAGCTCCCGTGCCGCGGCCGTGAAGCTCAGGTGCGACGCGACCGCTTCGAAGACGCGCAGCGCGTTGAGCGGAACGCGGTCGGGTGCGGTTGCCATCCACGGTCTCGAGTAAAATGATGGTTAACAATACGGTCGAAATATCCTGCAATCAAGGCTTGCTGCACCGCGCTGTCGAGGGAAACTAAGAAATGAGCACCGGCGACACCCACCTCGCGATCGACCCTGCGACGCCGACGGACGTGCCGCTGCTGGTCGAGTTGATCCGTGAATTGGCCGACTACGAGCGACTGCTGCACGAGGTGCGAGTCCGCTCCGAGGACCTGCAGCGACACCTGTTCGGCGCGCGGCCCTACGCCGAGGCGGTGGTGGCGCGCGCGGCTTCCCAACCGGTCGGCTTCGCGCTCTGGTTCTACAATTACTCGACCTTCGAGGGACGGCCCGGCCTCTACCTCGAGGACCTGTTCGTGCGGCCCGCGCACCGCGGTCGCGGCCATGGCGAGACGCTGCTGCGGCACCTGGCGCGGGTCGCGGTCGAACGCGAGTGTGCCCGCTTCGAGTGGGCGGTGCTCGACTGGAACGAGCCGGCGATCCGGTTCTATCGCAAGCTCGGCGCCGTCGCGATGGACGACTGGACCGTGCAGCGCGTGTCGGGCGATGCGTTGCGACGGCTCGCCGGCTTGCCCGCCCAGGATCGAGGAGTTTCGACGTGACGAATTCCAACGCCCGCACCAACTACGCCACCGGCACGCCGTGGGAGCCGGTGGTCGGTTATTCGCGCGCCGTTCGCGTCGGCGCGATGGTCTTCGTCTCGGGCACGACCGCGATCGGCCCGGACGGAAGCCTGGTGGGTCACGGCGATGCCGGCGCGCAGACACGCCAGGTCCTCGCGAACATCCGGGCCGCGCTCGAGCGTGCCGGGGCGCGGCTCGAGGACGTCGTGCGCACGCGCATGTACGTCACCGACATCGCGCAGTGGGAAGCAATCGGCCGTGCGCACGGCGAGGTCTTCGGCGCGATCCGGCCCGCCACCGCGATGGTCGAGGTCTCGCGGCTGATCGATCCGGCGATGATCGTCGAAATCGAAGCGGACGCCGTGATCAGTGATTAGCGGATCGCACATGGAGGAGCCTGTCATGACGACATCGATTCAGACCGCGAAGATCCGGACCGTGCTGCTGGCCGTCGTGGGCTCGCTGCTCGCGGCCGCGACGCTGGCCGCCGAACCCGTGCAGCCCCCGCCGCCTGCGAAAGTCGCGACGATGACGCAGGAGCAGCTGGTGCAGCACCAGACGCAGCACGCGGACCACCTGTTCGTGCTCGACGTGCGTACGCCGCAGGAATTCGCCGCGGGTCACGTGCCCGGTGCGGTCAACGTGCCGCACGACCAGCTCGCTACGCGGCTGGGCGAGGTGCCGAAAGACAAGGACGTCGTGGTGTACTGTCGTTCGGGTCGCCGCTCGGCGCTGGCCGCCGACGTGCTCGCCGCCAACGGTTACACCCGCGTGTCGCACCTGGAAGGCGACATGCAGGCCTGGGTCGAGCGGGGCCGCCCGGTGGAAACTCCCTGACGGACCGGTTCCGCGCGTTTACGCCGCGCCCAGCGCCTGGTCGAGGTCGGCGATCAGGTCCTCGGCGTGCTCGAGACCGATCGACAGCCGCAGCAGGCCCTGCGGCGTCTGGCTCTGCGGTCCCTCGATCGACGCGCGATGCTCGATCAGGCTCTCGACGCCGCCCAGGCTCGTCGCGCGCGTGAACAGCTTCACGCGGGCCGCCACCGCGAGCGCAGGCTCCTTGCCGCCGGGAATCTCGAGCGACAGCACCGCGCCGAACCCGCCGTCCATCTGCCGCAACGCGACGCGATGGCCAGGATGGTCCGGCAGGCCGGCGTAATGCACCGCCTGCACGCGGCGACGATCGGCGTGCAGGAAATGCGCGACCGCGAGGGCATTGGCGGCCTGCTGCCGCACGCGCAGCGGCAACGTGGCGAGGCTGCGCAGCACGAGCCAGCAGTCGAACGGCGAGGGCACGCCGCCGCCGATCGACTGGAAGTGCCGCAGGCCGTCGAGCCCGCGACCCGGCTCGCGCGTGACGACGACCCCGCCGAGCACGTCGCTGTGCCCCCCGAGGTACTTGGTCGTGCTGTGCATCGCGAGGTCGGCGCCGAGCATGAGCGGCCGCTGCAGCACGGGGCTCGCGAACGTATTGTCGCAGCCGACTAGCGCCCCGTGCGCGTGCGCAAGTTCGACGAGCGCCGCGATGTCGGAGACCTGCAGCATCGGGTTCGTCGGCGTCTCGAACCAGAGCAGGCTCGTCCGGCCGCGTCCGAGCGCGGCCTCCACGGCCGCGAGGTTCGTCGTGTCGACGAACTCGACTTCGACGCCCCACCCCGGCACGATCTCGCGCAGCTGCTTCGCCGTGCCGTAATAGCAGTCGGCGCCGCAGACGATGCGGCCGCCGGGCGCGGCAAGGTTGAACACGGCGAGCGTGGCCGCCGAGCCCGAGCCGAACGCAACGGCGTCGTGACCGCGCTCGAGCGCCGCGACCGCACGCTCGAGCGTCGCGCGGTTGGGGTTGCCCGAGCGCGTGTAGTGGTAGCCGCGCGGGTACTCGCCGTCGGCGTCGCGCTCGAACGTCGTCGACAGGTGCAGCGGTTCGCGGAGGGCCCCGGTGGCCGGGTCGATCTGCCGACCGGCATGGATCGCGAGCGTCTCTAACTTCATGGGTCCTGCGCGCGTCGCGGCGCCTCGTAGTCCTGGAACGCAGCCACGAGCATACCCGGTCCACCGTGCGCGCCGAGGGCCGTGCCGAGCGGGATCAGCCGGGCGTATCCGACGTTGGGCCCGCGGAGCATCTCGAGCAGCCACTGGCCGTCCGCCTCGCAGTTGGCATGACCGACCAGCACGCGGTACGAACGGTCCGCGCGCATGCGCCGCCGCACGAAGCGCGCGAACTTCGCAGTCGCATCGTTGCGCCCGAACAGCACGCCTCCCAGCGTCACGCGACCCTCCCGGTCCGCATGCAGCACTGGCACCAGTCGCAGGACGTCCGCGACA
>DASUYI010000415.1:0-3444 GCA_036377475.1 Steroidobacteraceae bacterium
CTCGAGTGCACGGCGGTCGATCACCCGGTCGTCGGACGCCGCATGTGGACCGAGGGCCCCGGCCCCCAGCGGGCGCGGAGCGACGCTGACCAGCAGCGCGAGGCACGGCGCCGCCGGCGTGATCGCCGCGAGCGAGGCCACTGGCTCGCTCACGTGACCGACGCACTCGGTGTGCGTGCCGTGACAGTGCGGCGCCAGCGTGTACGTCGCGCAGTTGCAGCTCGCGCCGGCCGCGACGCTGCCCGTGAAGGCGCCCGCGCGCAGCGGCTCCGCCGCGGCCGGGGCCGACGCGAAAAACCGTGGCTGGGGGCCCGCGAAGTCGAGCGCGATGGCGAGGTCGACCGGCCGGGAAATGTCGGCACGCCAGCGTCGCCCGCGCGCGCTGAACTCCAGCCCGTTCATGCGGTCATCTGTGCATGACGCCGCCGCACTGGCGGCAGGCGGTGTGCGCGGGGTCCGACCAGAACCGCTCGAAGACGGGCGGCAACTGGGCCTCGATGTCGGTGACCTGCAGGTATTCGCTGTACAACGGATGGCCGCAGCGTTCGCAAAACCAGAGGAAACCGTCGAGCTCGCCGGGCCGGCGCTTGCGCTCGACGACCAGCCCTACGGTCCCGGCGTAGCGTTGTGGCGAGTGGGGCACGTGCGCGGGCAGCAGCAGGACCTCGCCTTCGCGGATCGGCACGTCGACGCGCCGGCCGTCCTGCACCGTGCGAAGCAGCATGTCGCCCTCGAGCTGATGGAAGAATTCGTCCCCGGGATCGTCGTGGTAGTCCTGGCGGGCGTTGGGCCCGCCCACGACCATGATGATGAACTCACCCTGCTCGAAGACCTGCTTGTTGCAGACCGGCGGACGCAGATCCGCGCGGTGCGCGTCGATCCATTGCCGCAGGTTCAGGGCTGACAACGGTTGCATGAGTCGAGTATAGAGGAGCCACCATGGAACGAAGCACCGCCGGGACCGTCGCGCTCGCGCTCCTGACGTCGATGGCCATGCCCGGCAGCGTCGTGCGCGCCGAGCCCGCGGCCACGGACGCACCGCCTGCGGAGGTGAACGCGGTCTGGATCGAGCGCAAGCAGCTGTTCACCTACTTCGGCCAGACGACGTACTACTCGTGCTACGGTCTGCGCGACAAGGTGCGCTACATCCTGAAGCAGGTCGGCGCCCGTTCCGACCTGTCGGTCTCGACCAATTGCGTCGAGTCGGGCGGTTCGGGCGTCGAGGCGCTGCCCAGCGTGCGCATCAAGGCGGCGTTCGCGACCGAGGCCACCCCGGAACTGCTGCAGCGGCTCGCCGAGGACGCGGCCGAGCGCGAGCTCATCGCGCGGGTACGCGGCAAGGGCGACGGCGTGGACGCGGCGACGGCGCAGTTTCCGGCCGTGCGGCACCGGGTCGAATTCGAGAGCGAGCGCCGCGGCCGCATCGAGGACGGCGACTGCGAATTGCTCGAGCAGCTGGTCCGCCAGGTGCTCGAACCGGCCGGCCTGCGTGTCGCGCAGGATTCGCGGCTTGCCTGCATGCGTCATTCGATTCCCACCGGCTCGGTGCACCTGGTGCTCGACGCGCTGCAGCCGGCGCCGGAGCCCGACGCACCGACCGACTCCTGAACGCCCTCAGGCCCCTAGTCCTCGAGCGCCATGCCGCCGGCGCGGTTGAGCACCTGCACGGGTTGCGAAGCCGCCGCATCGATCTGCTGTGCCGTCAGCGCGCCACCCCAGACGCAGCCGGTGTCGAGTCCGAGCACGCCGTCCTCGGCGACGTAGCCGAGCGCGGACCAGTGGCCGAAGACGAGTCGCTCGCCGGCGGACTTGCGCCACGGGACCCGGAACCACGGTCGAAAGCTCTGCGGGGCCGTCTCGGGCGGTCCCTTGTACCCCAGCAGCATGCGCCCGTCCTCGACGCTGCACACGCGCAGGCGGGTGAAGGCATTGATCGTGAAACGCAGCCGGTCCCACCCTTCCAGTTCATCGCGCCAGAGCGCCGGCTCGTTGCCGTACATGTGCGCGAACAGCTCGCCGACGCGATCGCCCTGCAGCCGTCGCTCGACCTCGCGCGCGCAGCTGCGGGCGGTCGCGACCGACCACTGGGGTGGCAATCCGGCGTGCAGCAGGCTCGTGCCGAGCGTCGGGTCGTGGTGCATGAGCGGGCGCGCCTGCAACCAGTCGAGCAGTGTGTCGCGGTCCGGCGCAGACATCACCTGTTCGAGGCCGCCGTCGGTGCGTTTCCACGCCGCGTTGCCGCGTGCGATCGCGAGCAGGTGCAGGTCGTGGTTGCCGAGCACGACCACGGCCGCGTCGCCGAGGGACCGGACGTAGCGCAGCGTGTCGAGCGAGCGCGGGCCGCGGTTGACGAGGTCACCCACGAACCAGAGCCGGTCGTTCGCGGCGTCGAAATCGAGCTGCGCGAGCAGTGCCTCGAGTTGGTCGGCGCAGCCCTGGACGTCGCCGATCGCGTAGACCGCCATCGCGGCCCGGTCAGTGCAGCACGCCCGGCATCGCGAGCCGGAACGGCGCGATCGGTGCGTCGAACTGCTCGCCGTCGTCGGCGAGCATCCGGTAGCGGCCCTGCATCGAGCCGACGGGAGTCTCGAGGATCGCGCCGCTCGAGTAGCGGAAGCCCTGGCCGGGTTGCAGGTGCGGTTGCTCGCCGACCACGCCTTCGCCGACGACCTCCTGCACCTTGCCGTTGGCGTCGGTGATCAGCCAGTGCCGTGCCATCAGCCGGGCGGGCTTCGTGCCCTCGTTGCGGATCGTGATCGTGTACGAGAACACGTAGCGTCCGTCCGCCGGATTCGACTGGTCCTCGACGTAATTCGTCGTGACGTCGACGCGGATGCGGTTGGACGCCGTCGCGGTCACTTGCGCGCCCAGCGCACGGCGAGCACGTCGCACGGCGCCGCGTGCAGCACGGTGTCCTCGGTCTGGTTGAACAGGATGGACACGCCGTGTCGTTCGCGGCTGCCGAGCACGATCAGGTCCGCACCGGTCTCCTGCGCGATCCGCACGACCTCGCTCTTGATGTTGCCGGCGCGCACGACGCGCTGGGCGGCGTCGAGCCCGGCGCGCGTCGCCAGTTCCGCGATGCGCTTCGTCGCACGCTCGACCAGTTCGCCCTCGATCTGCACCGCGGGCAGCAGCGCCTCGCCCATCGGCTCGACGGGCACGTACTCGACGACGTGTAGCAGCGTCACCGCCGCGCCACAGCGCGTGGCCATGTCGCGCGCGCGCTCGGCGATCTGTTCGCTGCCGTCCGTCAGGTCGACGCACGCCAGGATCTTCTTGTACTCGCGCATGGTCCACTCCCGTCGGCCGCAAATCTCTCCGGCGTCCGCCCCGGGGACGGAACACCGGTCCTGCGAACGATTATAGGCGGGACCCGGAAGCGGACAATCCGGGATGTCGCGTCACGGCGCCGGGCCGCTCGGTGCGCCGGCCTGCGCGCAC
>DASUYI010000416.1:0-12126 GCA_036377475.1 Steroidobacteraceae bacterium
CACCCGCTCGGACGCGGCGCCGCAGGGCGACGACTGGAACACCACTGCGACACCGTCCGCGTGCGGCGGATGTCACGTCGCGGGCCTGCTGAAGACCGGGCCGGATCCGGCGACCGGCCGCTATGCGTACGCCTACCAGCACTCCAACACCATCGTGCCGCCGGGATTCACCGCCAATGACGGCGAGTGCCTCGGCTGCCACGGTCCCGGCAAGGTCGCGGGCGACAATCTCGCGCTGCACCAGCGGGACGAGGACCGCAAGGCGATCGAGAACGGCGACCTGTTCGAGTACGCGATCCTCAACATCGAGAACGCGGCGGTGGGGCAGAGCCCGAAGGTCACGTTCCAGATCCTCGACGCGAACGGCGCGCCGGTCGTCGTCAATACGATCACGACCGGCCGCCTGCGCCTCGACTTCGCCTGGTCCACGCCCGACATCCACAACGTGGCCGAGGTGGCGGGCAATCAGTACGCCGCGCCCCGTGGCGAGGCGATCGTCGTGGACCTGATTGCCAACATGGCGAGTGTCGTCGCCAACGGCGATGGCACGTTCAGCTACACGTTGCCGACCCCGTTGCCGTCCGGCTTTGCCGATGCGACGCTCGGCTCGGGCCTGATGGTCGTGCTGGAAGGCTGGCGCCAGATGCCGGACGGTACCCGGGCATACCCCGAGAGCGCCTTCCGCTTCTCGGGGCCGGCGCGCAGCACGCTCGTCGCGCAGGACAAGTGCGAAACCTGCCACAAGCGCGTCGCCGCGCACGGCGGCAGCCGCGCGGGTGATCCGATCATCTGCGCCGTCTGCCACAACTCGAGCGTGGGCGGCACTTTCGACACGGACATCATCGGCCCGCTCGCGCTCGGCGCATTCATCCACAACGTGCACGCAAGCAAGCTCGGCGAGATCACGTATCCGCAGCGGCTCGAGCGCTGCGAGGGCTGCCATCTGGACGGCACGTTCAACACGGCACGCACGACGGCGTTGCCGATCACCGTCGATGCCGGCACCACGGCGTCGACAGGCGCCGAGACGTTGCCGTGGGCTGACGATCTCGCGGATTCGGCGACGGCGGGCACCTGCAAGAGCTGCCACGACGGGACGGACGCGATCGCGCACATGCAGCAGCAGGGCGGTTCGTTCGCGCAGCCGAAGGCCCTGCTGCCATCGTCGGCTCAGGAAGGCTGCGTCACCTGCCACGGCGCCGGCCAGACGTTCGACACCCGCGTGGAGCACTGCAGCGTGCTGCCGTTCGGGCAGTGCAGCCAGTGACCTGCACGTCCACCACTCAACGGAGCGTCGTGCCGGGCTACCACCCGGGCGACGCCGACCAAAGCCACCGGAAGGCCGGAGTCGCAAGATGACCAGCAAGCGCAATGCTCGATTTCCGTTCGCCCAGGGACTGCTGATCGCGAGCCTGGGGCTGGCCGCGTTCGGGCTCGGCGGGTGCAGCGGCGACAACGAAAGCGCCAGTCCGCCGACGCCGCCCGACGGCGAATTTCCGCCGCAGCCGGGCACCGGCGCCAACGTCCCGATCACCACGGCCACGCAGATCGTGGCCTCGGTGCAGCGCGTGACCGTGCCCGAGGACGGCAAGCCGGTGGTCGAGATCTACCTCAAGGACCAGAACAACTTCTCGCTGACCGGGCTGCCTGCCGCGAACATCCGCTTCGTGCTCGCGCGGCTCGAGCCGGCGCAGAACGGCGAATCGAGCACCTGGCACGCGATCACGCGACGCACCGAGGCGTTCCCGGGGACGCCGCCGCCGGTGCCCGCCGAAGCCGTGACCGGCACGGGACCGACCAGCCAGGGATACACCGAAACCGCCACGACGGGCGTCTTCACCGAGGTCGGCAACGGCGTCTACACCTACAAGTTCGCGCAGGGTCTGAAGGACAACCCCGCGATCCCGTTCGACGGCTCGATGCCGCACCGCGTCGGCCTCGAGATCCGGATCGGCAGCCCGACGATCCCGGCCAACAACGCGATCATGACGTTCAACCCCGTCACGAGCACGCCGCTCGCAGCGTCGGGGCGCGAGATCGTCGACAACGACACCTGCAACGCCTGCCACGACAACCTCGTGTTCCACGGCGGCGCGCGCTTCGACCTGCAGTACTGCGTGATGTGCCACGACGCGTATTCGCGCGACGCGCAGACCGGCAACACGATCGACCTCAAGGTCATGATCCACAAGATCCACGCGGGCGAGACACTGCCGAGCGTGCAGGCGGGACACCTCTACGGCATCTTCGGCAACAACAACTCCTGGAACGACTTCAGCCACGTCGTCTATCCGCAGGACAAGCGCAACTGCACGACCTGCCACGAGGAGACCGACGCCGACACGCCGCAGGCGAGCAACTGGCGGCTCACCGTGAACCGCACGACCTGCAGTTCGTGCCACGACAACGTGAACTTCGCCACCGGCGAGAATCACGGCGGCATCGCGGCGACCGACGACACGTGCTCCTCGTGCCACGGCCCGAACTCGGGCGTGCTGAGCGTGCAGGTGGCGCACCAGATTCCCGAGCAGGTGGCCGCGGCGAAGTTCGCGTACGAGGTGCTCGAAGTCGTCAACACGGCGCCCGGCCAGTTGCCCACCGTCACCATCCGCGTGGTCGACCCCACCAACGGCAACGCGCCGTACGACATCAAGGCCGCCAACGGACCGTTCCAGAACAGCTCGGCGTCGCTCGCGGTCGACGTCGCGTTCGCGACGCGGCCCGACTTCACGAACACGGGCAGTGGCTCGGCGACGGCGGCGTCCGGCGCGCCGGCACAGCCGATCCGCATCGACTTCAAGGCCACGGCCGTGCCGAACCCCGCCTTCCCCGGCGGGTTCATGGCGACGTCGACGGTGCCGATCCCGCTCGGCACGACCGGGTCCGGTGAAGCGCTGGTCGAAGGCCGCCCCGCGGTCGATGCGAACGGCGACGGTGTGCTCGATCGCTTGCCCGTCACGTCGGTCGGCCTGGCGTTCGCGATCACCGACCCGGCGCCCGTTCCGTATCGCTCGATCGTCGACATCGCCAAGTGCAACGACTGCCACGAGCAACTCACGCTGCACGGCAACAGCCGCACGGGCAACACCGAACTCTGCGCGACGTGCCACAACCCGAACGCGACGGACATCAGCCGGCGCGTCGCCGGCACGAGCTGCGAGTCGGTGACCGGCACGCTCGACGACCAGACCATCGACCTCAAGTTCATGATCCACGCGATCCACGCGGGCGCGGTCGCGGGCTACAAGGTCTGCGGCTTTGGCAATACCGGCTACGACTTCAGCGAAGTTCGCTACCCGGGCAAGCTCGAGAACTGCGAGGGCTGTCACCTGCCGGACACGTACTACCCGCCCGACTCGACGATGGCGCTCGCCACGACGATCGACGCAGGTCCGGACCGCTCGACGCCGGCCGGCGACGTCGCGATCACCGCCGGCAGCGCCGCGTGCTCCGCGTGCCACGTGGATCCCACCGCGAAGCAGCACATGCAGCTCAACGGCGGCGCGTTCGACGCCGTGAAGGCGGCCGACAGCACCACGCCCGGCGCTCCGATCGAGACGTGCGGCACCTGCCACGGTCCGGGTGGGCCGGTGGACGTCAAGCTCGAGCACGGGGTCGGCGAGTTCCGCTACAACGAATGACGGCCAACTTCCAACCGGACGCACAGTCATGACTCCAATTCGAGCGTTCAAGCGAAACGTCCTGGCACTGGCGCTCATCTTCGGGCCCGTACTCGCGCTCGCGGCCGTGCCGGCCGAGGCCCCGAACGCGGGTGCGCCCTACAGCGCAAAGGGCGCCGACACCTGTCTCAGCTGCCACGAGGGCCCCGAGGTCAACGACGTGTTCCACACGGCGCATGCGCAGCCCGGCGACGCGCGGAGCCCGTTCGGCAAAGGCCAGCTGCAGTGCGAGGCCTGCCACGGTCCGGGCGGCAATCACGCGAAGCGCGTGAAGAAAGGCGAGACACGTCCGTCGATGATCCGCTTCGGGCGCGACGTCGAGACGCCGGTCGCGGTGCAGAATTCGATGTGCCTCGGCTGTCACGAGCGGGCGCAGGCCGCCGGCTGGCACATCGGACCGCACGACGCCAACAAGGTCTCGTGCGCCGCGTGTCACGACAGCCACCAGGCGAAGGACGCGGTGCTCGCGCGTGCGACCCAGCCCGACGTGTGCTTCACGTGCCACGTGGCCGAACGCGGCCAGTTCACGAAGCCGTTCTCGCACCCGGTGCGCCAGGGCAAGCTCGGCTGCAGCGACTGCCACGATCCGCACGGCACGACGGCCGAGAAGCAGCTCGTGCGGGCGACGATCAACGAGACCTGCTACGAGTGCCACGCCGAGAAGCGCGGGCCGCTGCTCTGGGAGCACGAGCCCGTCGCCGAGAACTGCGACGACTGCCATGCGCCGCACGGCTCGACGAACCCCGGCATGGTCAAGCTGCGCGGCCCGTTGCTCTGCCAGTCCTGCCACTCGCAGCAGGGTCACCCGAGTTTCGCGTACGGCCCGCAATCGCTGCCGGGCGGCAGCTCCCCCGCAATGGCCGTGCCGCTCGGCAACTGCATGAACTGCCACAGCCAGGTGCACGGATCGAACCATCCGTCGGGTTCGACGCTGACACGGTGATCGCCATGGAACAACAACGCAGAAGTCACGTGCTCCCGCTCGCCGTCGTCGCGGTGCTGATGACGGCGGGCGCCGCCGCACACGCCCAGGAGACACCCGCGGCCCCGGACACTTCGGCCTGGGCGTGCAGCAAGTGCCCGTTCCCGCGGGGTTACGCGGCCGAGGCGCAGCTCGGCGGCGGCTACGTCGACGACGCGAGCGCGAAGTTCGGCGACTACACGGGTCTCGACGAAGACGGCGGCTACGTCGTCGCGGGCGCGGAGGGTGGCGTGGCACGGGAATCCGGCTACCGGCTCGACTACTCGCTGCAGGACCTCGGCCTCGATTCCCGCTCGGCCGCGATCGAGGGCGGCAAGCAGGGCGCGTACGAGTTCGGGCTGTCGTACGACCGCGTCCCGCACACGATCTCGGACACCGGACAGACCATCTTTTCCGGCATCGGCAGTACCGACCTAACGCTGCCGGCCGGCTGGGTCCGCGCCGGTTCGACCGGCGGCATGACCGCGCTGGGCACGAGCCTGCGCAACGTCGACGAGGGCTACGACCGGGACCGCTACGGCGTGTTCGGCCGCTTCTTCCTCGGCGATGCATGGAGCGTCGCGCTGGATTACAAGCGCGACGAGCGCAGCGGCACGCGGCACCGGTACGCCGCGTTCGGCAGCGCGGCCATGGAGCTGCTGCGACCCGTCGACGATGCGACCGATCGCTTCAATGCCTCCGTGCGCTACCAGGGCGCGCACTGGTTCGCGCAACTCGGCTACTACGGTTCGATCTACGATTCGCAGGCGGAGGCGTTCCGCTTCGAGAACCCGTTCACCGGGCCCGCCGGCGCCGAATCCGGCCTGACCGCGCTCGAGCCCGACAACAGCTACAACGAGTTCACGCTGTCGACGGGCTGGTATGGGCTGCCCGGCAACATGTCGATCACGCTTTCCGGAGCGATGGGTCAGGGTACGCAGGATTCGGGCTTCGTCGGCTACACGATCAACCCGAACATCGCGACCGATGCGTTGCCGTTTGCGAACCTGGACGGCGACGTGAGCGTCACTCGCGCCGACCTCACCGTGAGCGCGCGCCCACTCGATCGGTTGCGCCTGCGCGGCGCGGTCGCGTATGACGAGCGGGAGAACGAGAGCCGTCAGGGCGCGTTCACGTCGATAGTGCACACCGACCTGTTCCCGATCGGCGAGGACCGCATCAATCCGGTCTACGGCTTCGAGCGTACGCGCGCTTACGGCATGGCGGACTTCGACGTCTACGACGACCTCAGCGTCGGCGTCGGCGGCGAGTGGCGCCAGACCGATCGCACCGGCACCCGGCAGGAGGTCACCAGCGAGGAGCTGCTCGACGGCTACGGCCGCGCGCAGTACCGGCCCACGGGCTGGCTCGGGTTCGTGGTCAAGGGCGGCGTCGAGGAGCGCGACCCCGACAACTACGACGCGGCACTCGGGCTCGCCGAGTTCGGCCAGAACCCGCTGATGCGCAAGTACAACCAGGCGTACCGCTACCGGTCGTACGGCGAGCTGCTCGCCGACGTCGCGGTCGGCACGCTGCCCGTGACGCTCGGCATGAGCGTCTACTACGGCGACGACAGCTACCTGCAGTCCGACCTCGGTCTCGTCTCCGGCCTCGATCGGCGCTTCGGCATCGACCTGAACTGGACGGTCAGCGAGAACATCGCCGCTTATGCCTCGGCGACGCACGAGAAGATCGACTCCAAGACCAAGAACAGCAGCGTGTTCGGCTTTCCCGACTGGCGCGGCGACTACCAGGACGGCTACGAGACCTACGGCGCCGGCGTCACCGCGCAGTTGACCGACAGGCTCCGGCTGAACCTCGACTACACGTTCGGCGACGGCAAGACGCGCCAGCAGATCGTCGGCGTGGCCGCCGGCAGTTTCCCGGCGGTCGAAAGCCGCCTGAGTTCGTTCAAAGCCGACATGACTTATGGTTTCAGCCCGCGCGCCGACGTCGTGCTGACGTGGTGGTTCGAGTCGCTCGAGACCAGCGACTGGCAGTTCCAGTCGGAACCGGCCGTGCTGCCGACGTTGCTCGGCCTCGGCGTCGATCCGTACGACTACGACGTCAACTACGTCACGTTGTCGTTGCGGTATCGTTTCGGCGCCGCCGTACCGGCGGAGGAAGCGGAAGAAGCGTCCGAGTGAGGCCGAGCGTGCCGCTCACGGGCGGCACGTCTCGTCCACGTGCTCGAATCGCCCGGCGTGGGCCCGTATTCGATCGCGACGCTGACTAACTGGTGCGGCAGCTGCGAGTCGCGCGCCGGAGGATGGCGCGAGTCAGGCCAGTGAAGATGAACCGGTGCGCCGGCACGAGGACGTACCAGTAAAGCAGGCCGGGCACGCCGGCCGGGTGCCAGTACGCGGTCGAGGTGACGCTCGCGCCGCCGTCGGCCGTCGGCTCCACGACGAACTCGAGCACGCCCGCGCCGGGGCCGGTCATCTCCATCATCGGCGTGAGACGCCGGTTCGGCTCGAGGGCGATGACACGCCAGGAATCGACGACGTCGCCGACGCGCAGGTTCCCGGGGTGCCGACGTCGGCGGCGAAAGCTCGGGCCGCCGACCAGCCAGTCGAACGCTCGACGCAGCCACCAGAGCGAGTCGGCAAAGTATCAGCCCTCGTCGCCGCCGATCCGGCACAACTCGGCAAAAACGCGATCAGCCGGCACGTCGCTCGACGCACTCGCACCGGCACGCTTGGCATAGAACGCATACTCGGGTCGGAAATTGCGGCAGGCGATCGAGCCTTCGACCCAGCGCGCGACGACGCCGTGACGCAGGTCCGCCTCGCGCGCCGCACGAATGGCCTCCTCGAGCCCGAGCAGGCGGCGCGGCACGAGCCTCTGGATGTCGGCGTCGTCCGCGATCAGATCGTGTTCGAGTCCCTCGACCAGCGCGCGCGCGACGCCGACCGGCACGCTGGTCACGAGGCGCAGCCAGTACGAGGAGAGTTTCGGGCTCAGCACCGGCACGGCGAGCAGGCGCGGGCGGCGACCGGCCTGGCGGCCGTAGCAGCGCATGATCTGCTCGTAGGTGACGGTCTCCGGGCCCCCGACGTCGAACGTACGTCCTGCGGCGGCGTCGAGGTCCGCCACGGCCAGCAGGTACGCGAGCAGGTCGTCGAGCGCGATCGGCGTCGAGCGCGAGCGCACCCAGGCCGGCGTGATCATCAACGGCAGATGGTTCACGAGGTCGCGGATCACCTCGTAGGCCGCCGAGCCGGGGCCGATGATCATGCCGGCCCGCAGCTCCGTCACGGGCACGCCGCTCGCACGAAGCACATCACCGGTCTCCGCGCGCGAACGCAGGTGTTCCGAGCGAGGCCGGGCGGGGATCAGGCCGCCGAGATAGACGATCCGCCGCACGCCGGCCTGCGCGGCAGCCCGTCCGAAGTTCGCCGCGGCCTCGCGGTCCAGCGCGCCGAACCCGCGACCCGCCGCCATCGAGTGGACGAGGTAGTACGCGGTATCGACGCCGTCGAGCGCGCGCTCGAGCGTTGCGGGCGCCAGTGCGTCGGCGGGCACGCATTCGACGTCGTGCCACGCGCGGGCTTCGAGCACTTCGACGTGGCGGGCCGTCGCACGCACGCGCCGGCCGGCGGCCTGCAGCGCGGGCACGAGGTTCGTCCCGATGTAGCCGCTCGCGCCACAGACGAGGTTCAGCGGGCGCGCGACGGCGGGCATCGGTGCGACGTCAGCGGGCGAACAGGGCTCCGACGAAGAGCAGGATCGAGCCCACCGCCTGCAAGCCGATCGTCATCTCGATGCTCCTGGTCAGCACGGCGCGAGGGACGTCCTCGCCGATGCCGGCCGCGGCCTTGAAGCCACCGGCCAGGACCAGCAGCGCGCCGGCGGCCACCCACCAGGGCATCGAGCCCATCACCACGAGCGCGACGAGGGCGCTGTAGGCGACCACGTGCAGCAAGCGATAGCCGAGCCGGGCGCCGTCGAGGCCCAGGCGCACCACCAGCGTGCGCTTGCCATGGGCGGCGTCGGCCTTGCGGTCGGGCACTTCGTTGATCCAGAGGATCAGCATGACCCAGATGCCGAGCGGGATGGCCATCAGCACGGCCGCGAGGTCGAACACGCCGCTCTGCAGCCACGCGGCGCCGCCGGCCGGCAGCAACCCGAACGCGATCATCAGGAAGAATTCGCCGACGCCCTTGCCGCTCAACTGCAGCGACGGTGCCGAATAGGCCCAGGCGATGAAGATGCCGCCGATGCCGAGCGCGATGACCCACGGCCCCTTGAGCAGCGCGAGCACGGCCCCCAGCACGCAGGCAACGCCGATCAGCGTCCAGCCCCAGTGGCTCATCTCGGTCACGGTCATCACGCGGTTCTGGATGAAGCGCGAGCCGCCGGTGTACGGGTAGATGCGATCGAGGTTGTCGCGGTCGGTGCCGGTCAGGTCGTCGCCCACGTCGTTGATCACGTTGCTCGCGCCGTGTACGAGCGCGGTCGCGAGCAGTGCGATCACGGCCGCGAGCAGGTCGAGGCGGCCCGCGACGGTCGCACCCCAGGCCGTGCCCACGAGCACCGGCAGCACGGAAGCCGTCAGGAACTTGGGCCGGGTGGCCAGGAACAACCGGCGCGCCCTGCGCCCGAAGCCGTCGCCGGCCAGGTCCTCGTAGCGCGGCTCGAGCGGATTGACGGCTTCCTTGACCATGCGTTCCTCCCCCGGGATTGGAGCGGTGGACGCTAACGACCGGCCGGCCTGCCGGTCAAGTCCGATGCTCGCGGGACAGGACGGCGGTCAGCGGCGAGGGGCGGCGTTGCGGACCCGGACAGCCTCTTCCTGGTCGACGGCGTCGAGCTGTTCCTCGATGAAGTGCAGCGACCGGTCGATTTCGGGCAACAACACGTTCTCGAGCGCCCGCGCCCGCCGTTCGGTGCGACGGTATTCGGCGACGAGCCGACGCAGGTTCGCGGCCCGCGCGGCCTGCCGGGCGAGCTCGAGCGCCAGCCGCCGAAACGCTTCTGCGCACCGGCGCAGCTCCGGCGTGTCGCGCACCGGACGTTCCAGCGGCCGGCAAGCGACATCCTCGAGGTTGACCTCGCCGAGCGGGATGCCGAGGAACGAGCGCGTGTCGAGTCGCAGCAATGCGCCGTCGAGCGGGCACGGCGGCTCGACCGTGAGATCGTCGAAGCCGTGGACCTCCATGGCCTCCGCCAGCGCCGTGCGCGCGGCGGTCCAGTCCGCTTCGATCTCCTGCTGTGCTGTCACGTGCTCACGCAGTTGACGCAGCGTCTCGGTCGCGAGCAGCACGCGCTTTTCGTCGAGCAGGTCATAGCCTTCCTGGATCAGCCGCCGGTCGTCGCGCAGTTCGAGCAGCGCAACGCGCGTTGCGGCAACCTCGCCGATTTCAGGCATGGGCCGCCGCCGTCGCCGGCTCGAGGTGCCGGAGGATCTGCGCGTCGGAGAGCCGCGTGAGCTCGCCGTGCGGCAGTCCGCGCAGCACCTCCCAGCCCGACTCGAAGCTTTCCTCGAGCGTGAGCGCGCGCTCCTGGTGCACGAAACGGCGCTCGAAGCGGTCGGCGAACGCGAGGAACTTGCGGTCCGCCTCGGGCAGTCCCTGCTCGCCCATGACGCTCGCGAGCACGCGCATGCGCAGCGCACGTGCGTAGGCCGCAAACAGCTGGTGTGCGAGCGCGGGGTGGTCCGGGTCGGTGAAGCCCTCGCCGATGCCCGCGTCCATCAGGCGCGACAGGCTCGGCAGCACCTTGACCGGCGGGTAGATGCCCTTCCGGTCGAGCTCGCGGTCGAGCACGATCTGGCCTTCGGTGATGTAGCCGGTCAGGTCGGGAATCGGATGGCCGATGTCGTCGCCCGGCATGGTCAGGATCGGCAGCTGCGTGAGCGTGCCGGGCCGGCCGCGGATGCAGCCGGCGCGTTCGTACAGCGAGGCGAGGTCGGAGTACATGTAGCCCGGGTAGCCCTTGCGCCCGGGGATCTCGCCGTGGCTCGCCGACACCTCGCGCAGCGCCTCGCAGTAGTTGGTCATGTCCGTGAGGATCACCAGCACGTGGCGGCCTTCCTCGAACGCGAGGTACTCGGCGGCGGTGAGCGCGTAGCGGGGCGTGAGCAGGCGCTGCATGCCCGGCTCGTCGGCGAGGTTCAGGAACATTGCCGTGTGCCCGAGCGCGCCGCTCGACTCCATCGCGAGCCGGAACTGCTCCGCGGTGTCGTGCGGCACGCCGATGCCGGCGAACACGACCGCGAAGCTCTCCTCGCTGCCCGCGCCGCGCAGCCGCGCGCGCTGCGCGATCTCGGCCGCGAGCCGGTCGTGCGGCAGGCCACCCACCGAGAAGAGCGGCAGTTTCTGCCCGCGCACGAGGCTGTTCATCACGTCGATCGTCGCCACGCCGGTCTCGATGAAGTCGCGTGGCAATGCGCGCCAGGACGGATTGATCGCGAGGCCTTCGATGCGCATGCGGGCCTTCGCGGCGACCGGCGGGCCGCCGTCGAGCGGCCGGCCGACGCTGTCGAAGACGCGCCCGAGCAGGTGCGGCCCGACGCCGAACAGCAGAGGCTCGGGGTGGATGCGCACGCGCGTGCCGCTGAGCGTGAGGCCGGCGGTGGCCTCGAGCACCTCGATCACCATCGTCGCGTCGTCGAGCGCGGCCACGCGGCCGAGCCGCGGCGGCTCGCCGTCGGCGAGCACTTCGACCGCCGAATTCAGTCCCACGCGGGCTTCGCGGCGCGCGAACAGCAACGGGCCCTCGATCCGCGTGACGGCGTCTTCGAGCAACAGGTCAGCCAGCATGGGCAGGCACCTCGCGCCCATGTGGAAGCGCATCAGAGGTTCCTTGCAACTGGTCGAACTCGTAGTCGATCTGCCGCGGCAGTTGTTTGAGGCGCAGCAGGTCGTCCTCGCCGAATTCCTCGCCGAGGCGCTGCAGCTGGCGGAGCATCGGCAGCGTCGCGAGCTTCGCGGGCGGCAACCCCGCGGCCACGGCGGCTTCGGCGCGGTCCATGAAGTGCAGCAGCACCGCGAGCATCGCGACCTGGCGCGGCGGCGAGCAGTAACGGTCCACCTTCGAGAAGGACGACTGGCGCAGGAAGCCCTCGTTGACGAGTTCCGCGCAGAGCAGCTTGGCCTGCTGCTGCGGCGGCAGGGCATCGCGACCCACGATGCGCGCCATGCGCTCGAGGTGCGACTGCGCTTCGAGCAGCCCGAGCGCGCGCTGTCGCTGCGTCAGCCAGTCTGGGTTGCCCGCGGTGCGCCACCAGTCCGCGAGCTCACCCGTGTCCGAGCCGTACGACAGCAGCGGGTGGATCGCCGGGTAGAAGCGCGCCTGCGCGCGCTGCCGGTCGAGCGCCCAGAAGCAGCGCACGTAGCGCTTGGTGTGCAACGTCACGGGCTCGGAGAAATCGCCGGCCGGCGGGCTGATCGCGCCAATGATCGTGACCGACCCTTCCCGCCCCGCGAGCGTCGTCACACGCGCGGCGCGTTCGTAGAACTCCGCCAGCCGCGAGCTCAGGTA
>DASUYI010000417.1:0-7126 GCA_036377475.1 Steroidobacteraceae bacterium
TCCGGCTTGAGGGGCTGTCCGGGATTCCAGTCGGGGGGAATGCCGCTCTCGCCGACCTTGTCGAGTTCGGTCGCGAGCCGGACCGCGGCCTCGCCGAAGTCCGGCAGGGCCTGCTCGGCGTCGAGCACGTGCCCGTGCAGCAGGGGCACGAGCAGGCCCGCGAGCAGGACGTCGGCGTCGGCCTGCAGCGGCGCCAGCACCGCGAGCAGTTCGACGCTGCGCGCCGTGTGCTCGTCCTGCGGTCGAGCGGCCACTGCGTCGAGCGCCGACCGCACACGCGGCGCAAGCGTTCGCAGGTCGATTTCGGCGGGCTTCACGTCGGCTCGGCGGGTTCCGGGCGGGTGCGGCGAACCTGCTGCGCCCGTGCAAAGACGCTATCATACGGCGACGTGTTCCCCGGCTGCGTGCCAGGTGGTTATTTGCCGAGACTCAACCGTGGCGGACGGCGCTGGACGCTCGCATCGGGCGGTCCCGGGAGGGCCGGCGAAACGGTTCGCATCCTCGGCATCGACCCGGGGTCCCAGGCGACCGGCTTTGGCGTGATCGACTGGTGCGACGGCGACGCCCGTTATGTCGTGAGCGGCGCGATCCGCACCACGGGCGAGGATTTCCCGCCGCGCCTGCGCCAGATCTTCGACGGCGTGCTCGAACTGGTCCGCGAATACCGTCCGGGCGAGGTGGCGATCGAACGCGTGTTCATGCATCGCAACGCCGACAGCGCGCTCAAGCTAGGCCAGGCCCGCGGCGCCGCGATCTGCGCGGTGTTCTCGGGGGCTTCCTTGCTGTACGAGTACGCGCCGCGCGAAGTGAAACTCGCGATCGTCGGCCAGGGCGGCGCGCAGAAGGACCAGGTACAGCTGATGGTGCGCAACCTGCTGCGGCTGCAGGGCGAACTCGGCCCGGACGCGGCGGATGCCATCGGCCTAGCGTTGTGCCATGCCTATTCGCGCAACGCGCGCCGGGCGGTGGACGCGGCCGGCTTCGTGCTGGAGGGAGCACAGCCTTGATCGGCTTCCTGCGCGGCAAGCTCGCCGCCAAGCACCCGCCCGCGCTGCTGCTCGACGTCAATGGCGTCGGCTACGAAGTCGAGGCGCCGATGTCGACGTTCTACGGCCTGCCCGGCGTCGGCGCCGAGGTCGGCCTGCACACGCACCTCGTCGTGCGCGAGGACGCACACGTGCTGTTCGGCTTCGGCACCGAGCGCGAGCGGAGCCTGTTCCGCGAGCTGATCAAGGTCTCGGGCGTGGGCCCGCGCATCGCGCTCGGCATCCTCTCCGGCGCCACGGTCGACGAGTTCCACCGCTGTGTCGAAACGCAGGACACTGCCGCGCTGACGCGAATCCCGGGCATCGGCCGCAAGACCGCCGAGCGCCTGATCGTCGAGATGCGGGACCGCCTCAAGGCGCTGGGGTCGGGCACGCCGGTCGAGGTGAAAGGCCCGATCGGCGGTGGCGCGCAGGCGGCGCCCAATCCGCACGCCGAGGCCTTCAGCGCGCTCGTCGCACTGGGCTACAAGCCGCCCGAAGTCACTCGGCTGCTGCAGAAGGTCGACGCCTCGGTGACCACGACCGAAGAACTGATTCGCCACGCGCTGCGCGCGGCGAGCGCGTGAGCCGCGCGTGACGAGGCAGGACAGCAAGGTGACGATCGAGCCCGACCGCGTGATCTCCGCGGGCGTACAGCGCGAGGAAGAGGTCTACGACCGCGCCGTGCGCCCGAAGACGCTCGCCGATTACGTCGGCCAGCGCGCGATGAAGGCGCAGATGGAGATCTTCATCGCCGCCGCGCGCAACCGCGGCGAGGCACTCGACCACACGCTGATCTTCGGTCCGCCGGGTCTCGGCAAGACCACGCTGGCGCACGTGATCGCGAACGAGCTCGGCGTCGGCTTCAAGCAGACCTCCGGTCCGGTGCTCGAGCGCCCCGGCGATCTCGCCGCGCTGCTCACGAACCTGCAGCCCAACGAGATCCTGTTCGTCGACGAGATCCACCGCCTGAGTCCGATCGTCGAGGAGATCCTGTATCCCGCGCTCGAGGACTTCCAGCTCGACATCATGATCGGCGAGGGGCCCGGCGCGCGCTCGATCAAGATCGACCTGCGGCCGTTCACGCTCGTGGGGGCGACGACGCGCGCGGGTCTGCTCACCTCGCCGCTGCGCGATCGCTTCGGCATCGTGCAGCGGCTCGAGTTCTACGGACACGACGAGCTGCAACGCATCGTGCAGCGTTCGGCCGGCATCCTCGGCGTCGCCGCGGACGCGGACGGCGCCGCGCAGATCGCCACGCGCTCGCGCGGCACGCCGCGCATCGCGAACCGGCTGTTGCGGCGGGTCCGCGACTACGCCGAGGTGAAGGCGGGCGGGCGCATCACCCGCGAGGTCGCGCAGGCCGCGCTCGACCTGCTCGACGTCGATCCCCAGGGGTTCGACCCGATGGACCGTCGACTGATGCTCACGATCATCGAGAAATTCGACGGTGGTCCGGTGGGCGTCGACAGCCTCGCCGCGGCCCTGGGCGAGGAGCGCGGCACGATCGAGGACGTGATCGAGCCGTTCCTGATCCAGCAGGGGTACATCATGCGCACGGCCCGCGGCCGCGTCGCGGCGCGCAACGCGTATCTGCATTTCGGCCTGACGCCGCCCGCCCTCGAGCAGCGACCCGGCACGCTCGGGCTGTTCGAAGGCTGATCGAAGGACGAACGACGAGGTGACCGCAGCATGATCGGCGAGCATTCCATCCTCGACCTGCTGCTGCAGGCGAGCCTCGTCGTGCAGCTCGTGATGCTCCTGTTGATCGGCGCGTCGGTGGCCTCGTGGGCCATCATCCTCGGCAAGCGCCGACTGTTGAGTGACGCACGGTTCGCGGCCGACCGGTTCGAGCAGCAGTTCTGGTCGGGCAAGGAACTCGCCGGGCTCTACAAGCAGCTCGAAGGCGGGTCGACCGGAGGCATGGCCGACATCTTCGTCTCGGGCTTTCGCGAGTTCTCGCGGCTCAAGACGCAGGGCCTGGTCGGCGCGCAGTTGCTCGACGGCAGTCGCCGCGCCATGCGGGTCGCACAGCTCAAGGCGACGGACCGGCTCGAGCAGAACCTGTCCACGCTCGCGACGATCGGCTCGACGAGCCCGTACGTCGGGCTCTTCGGCACGGTGTGGGGCATCCTCACCGCGTTCCAGGGGCTCGGGCACGTGCAGCAGGCGACGCTCGCGACGGTCGCACCCTCGATCGCCGAGGCACTGATCGCGACGGCGATGGGTCTTTTCGCGGCCATCCCGGCCGTGATCGCGTTCAACCGCTACGCCGACGAGGTCGGTCGGCTCGAGCTGCGCTTCGACACGTTCATGGAGGAGCTCTCGACCATCCTGCAGCGCCACTCGGGCGTGCAGCAGGGCTGAGGGCCGCCATGGCAGGGCTCAGACGCGGCCGCAAGCTCATGGGCGAGATCAACGTCGTGCCCTACATCGACGTGATGCTCGTGCTGCTGATCATCTTCATGGTCACCGCGCCGATGTTGAGCCAGGGCATCAAGGTCGAGCTGCCGCAGGCCGCCGCCGAGCCGATCGAGCCCGACACGCTCGAGCCGCTGCTGCTGAGCATCGATGCCGCCGGCGCCATGTACCTGAACCTGGGAGATCCGCGGCAGTCGCTGGCGCCCGGGCGACTGCTCGAGATCTCGGCCGCGGCGTTGCGGCGGGAACCCGAGCGCCCCGTACTGGTCAAGGCGGACAGGGCCGTGCCGTACGGCCGCGTGGTGGAGGGCATGGTGCTGCTGCAGCAGGCCGGAGCAAGGAAGGTCGGTTTCGTGACCGAGCCGATCGCGGCGAACCGCGCGCAGGCTCGGCAGCGCTAACGCATGTCGCGACGCCTGAGCGACCGCGCGCGGCACTGGCTCGGGTCCGCCGTCTTGCACGTTGCCTTCGTCGTGGTGCTTGCGGTGGCGGCCTACAACTGGCGCAGCGATCCGCCGCCGGAGCAGCTCGCGATCGAAGGCGACGTCGTCCGTTACGAAGACCTGCCGCCGTCGGTGCGTGCAGGCAAGCCGTTGCGCGAGACCGTGCCGCCGGTCGAGCGACCGCCCGAACCGCAGCCTCGCGACACCCCGACGCCCGAGCCGAAACTCGAGCCGGCACCCGAGTCGCCCCCCGTCGACGACGCCGCGCAGAAGCAGGCCGACGCGCTCGAGCTCGAGCAGGAGCGACTCGCGGCCGAGCGCCTGGCAGAGGAGCAGGTCGCGGCGGAGCGGCAGCGTGCGAAGGACGCCGAGGCGCGCCAGCAGAAGGAAGCCGAAGCGCTCGCGGCCAGTCGACGCGCCGCCGAGGAGGCGGCCGCCCAACGCAAGGCGGAGGAGGCGAAACAGCAGGAAGCGCTCGCCGCCAAGGCGCGCGAGGCCGAACAGGCGAAGGCTGCGCGCGAGGCGAAGCTGCGGAGCGAACGCGAGGCCGCACTGCAGAAGGAGCTCGAGAGCGAGGAAGAGGGCGAGGCGTTCGCGCGGTCGGGCATCGTCGACGAGTACAAGGCGATGCTGACGCAGACGATCGAGCGCAACTGGATCAAGCCGCCCTCGGCGCGAGCGGGGCTGCAATGCACGCTGCACGTGACCCAGGCGCCCGGAGGCACGGTGATCGACGTGAAGATCGGCGAGTGCAATGGCGACCAGGCGGTGCGGGAATCGGTTGCCAATGCCGTGTATCGTTCGTCACCGCTGCCGGCGCCGCGAGATCCGCGCGCGTTCGCGCGGCAACTGGTGATGGTGTTCAAGCCAACGGAGTAGACGAGCCTTGACGATGCTGATGCGTGCGCCGGTTTGTTCGTGGTCGCGGTCGTTGACCGCAATGCTGTTCTTCGCGTGGGTCGCGCTGTGGGTCGCCCCGGCGCAGGCGCAGCTGCGGCTCGACATCACCCAGGGTGTCCGCGACGCCGTGCCGATCGCGGTCGTGCCGTTCGGGGGCCAGGCCGAGGGCGGTCCAACCGACGTCGCGGCCGTCGTCGCGAACGACCTGTTGCTGAGCGGTCGCTTCAAGCCGCTCGAGCGTCGCGACATGGTGACGCGCCCGACCACCGGCGCGGCCATTCGCTTCGAGGACTGGCGCCTGCTGCGATCGGATTTTATCGTGGTCGGCCGCGTCGAGCCGGACGCCGTGGGCCTCGCCGTCACCTTCGAACTCTTCAACGTGCAGACCGGCCAGCCGTTGCTGAGCCAGCGCCTGACGACGACGGACCGCGGCCTGCGGGCAACGGCGCACCGGATCGCCGACCTCGTGTTCGAGCGCCTGACCGGGATACCGGGCGCCTTCGCGACGCGCATCGCCTACGTGACGGTCGACGGTCGTCCGCCGAAACAGCGTTATCGGCTCGTCGTCGCCGATGCCGACGGCTACGCGCCGCGCACCGTCACGGAGTCATCCGAGCCGCTGATGTCGCCGGCCTGGGCCCCCGACGGCCAGAGCCTCGCCTACGTGTCGTTCGAAGGCAAAGCGTCGGCCGTGTACGTGCAGCGGCTCGCCACCGGCGAGCGGCGGCGGGTGTCGGCAAGGCTCGGCATCAATGGCGCGCCGGCCTGGTCGCCCGACGGCCGCAAGCTGGCCCTGACGCTCTCGCGCGACGGCAACCTCGACATCCACGTGCTCGACCTCGCCACGCAGGGCCTCACGCGTCTCACGACCGACGGCGCGATCGACACCGAGCCCGAATGGTCGCGCGACGGCTCGAGCCTCTACTTCACGTCCGACCGCGCCGGCAGTGCGCAGGTGTACCGGATCGCCGCGGCCGTCGGCCAGGACGCGCAACGACTGACCTTCACCAATGGCTACAACGCGCGCCCGCGTGTTTCGCCCGACGGCCAGTCGCTCGCGATCGTGACGCTCGATCGCGGCGCGTACCGGATTGCGTCGTTCGACCTCAAGACCCGCAACGTGCACGTGCTGACCGACGGGCGCCAGGACGAGGCGCCCAGCTTCGCACCGAATGGCGCGGCGATCATCTATGCGACGCGCGCCGGTGCGCGCGGCACGCTTGCCATGGTGTCCTCCGACGGTCGATTCCAGCAGCGCCTCAGCTCCGACACCGGCGACGTTCGGGAACCCGTGTGGTCGCCGTACCCGGCCTCGCAGCGGTGAAGCGGCCCGCGACGCAAGGTATGATTCGCCCCGATTTGCCGCGTACGGCGCGGCCATTTCCCCGAAGGAGTCGAAGACAATGAAGTGGACCCACGCCCTCGTCGCTGCCGTGCTCGCGCTTGGCCTCGCGGCCTGTCAGAAGCCGAAGCAGGTGCAGCCCGAGCCGACCACGCCCGCGGCGCCCGCCGAGAACGGTGGCGCGGCGACGAGCGGCCTCGGCACGGACGCGGGCGCGGCGGCCGCCGGCGCGATGAGCGAGGCGCAGAAGCAGGCGCTCGCCGCGCTCCAGGCGCGCAACGTCGTGTATTTCGACTACGACAGCAGCGAGATCAAGCCCGAATACGACGCCGTCGTCGCGGCCCATGCAGGCTACCTGACCCGTTACAAGACGGCACGCGTGCGCCTCGAAGGCCACACCGACGAACGTGGCTCGCGCGAATACAACATCGGCCTCGGCGAGCGTCGCGCGCAGACCGTGCGACGTGCGCTGCTGCTGCAAGGCGTGCAGGAGGGGCAGGTCACGACCGTGAGCTACGGCGAGGAGCGGCCGGTCGCGGAAGGCTCGGACGAAGACGCGTATTCGCAGAACCGTCGGGTCGAACTCGTGCAGGTGCAGTGACGTCCATGATCCAGACCAGGCAACCGGCCGTCGTCGTCGCGCTCGTCGCCACGCTGGCCTTCAGCGCCGCGGCGCAGGCGCAGTTCAGCAACACGGCGAGCAACAAGGAGCTCGAGCAGCGCGCGAACCAGACGGAGTCGCGAATCACCGCGCTCGAGGGCCGGTTGAACCAGTCGCTGCTCGACCTGCAGCGGCAGATCGAAGCCTCGCAGCAGGAACTGCGGACGCTGCGCGGCCAGATCGAGGAAGCGCGCCACGAACTCGAGACGCTGCGACAACAGCAGCGCGACCTCTACGCCGACCACGACCGCCGGCTGCTCGCGATCGAGAACGGCGCTGCGACGGGTGGCGTGCCGCCGGCCACCGGCGGGCTCACGAATCCGCCCGACGTCGT
>DASUYI010000418.1:0-3237 GCA_036377475.1 Steroidobacteraceae bacterium
AAGTCGGCCGACCCGCGCTTCCTGATCGGCTCCGGCAAGGTCGAGGAACTGCGCCACCTCGTCGTCGAACTCAACGCCGACCTCGTCGTGATCGACGGCACGCTGAGCCCGAGCCAGGAGCGCAACCTCGAGAAGGAGCTCAAGTGCCGCGTGCTCGACCGCGCGGGCCTGATCCTCGACATCTTCGCGCAGCGCGCACGCACCTTCGAAGGCAAGCTGCAGGTCGAACTCGCGCAGCTGCAGCACATGTCGACCCGCCTCGTGCGCGGTTGGACCCACCTCGAGCGCCAGCGCGGCGGCAGCATCGGCCTGCGCGGGCCCGGTGAAACCCAGCTCGAAACCGATCGCCGGTTGATCGGCAAGCGCATCAAGGCCCTGAACGACCGCCTCGACAAAGTCCTCGTGCAGCGTGCGACGACGCGACAGGAACGCAAGCGCGCCGAGGTGCCGACGATCGCGCTGGTCGGCTACACCAACGCCGGCAAGTCGACGCTCTTCAACCGCATGACGCGCGCCGAGGCGTACGCGGCCGACCAGCTGTTCGCGACGCTCGACCCCACGGTGCGGCGCCTGCACCTGGCGCCCGGGCTCGAGACTGCGCTCGCCGACACGGTCGGGTTCGTGCGCGACCTGCCCCACGAACTCGTCGCAGCGTTCCGCTCCACGCTGCAGGAGGCCCGCGAGGCCGACCTGCTGCTGCACGTGATCGACGCGGCGGATCCGGAACGGGCAGAGCGCATCACGCAGGTGAACGAGGTGCTCGAATCGATCGGCGCGAGCGATCTGCCGCAAATCGCCGTCTACAACAAGATCGATCGCACGGGTGAAGAACCTCGCGCCGAGACGGACGAGCACGGCCTGATCGATCGGGTCTGGCTCTCGGCGCACAGCGGGGCGGGGCTCGAGCTGCTGCTGCAGGCACTGCATCAGCGCCTCGGCGTCGACCTCTGCCGCTGCACCCTCTACATTCCGCCGCGCGCCGGGCGGGCGCGGGCGCGGCTGTTCGACGCCGGCGCGGTGGTCGGCCAGCGCATGCTCGACGACGGGGTGCTCGAACTCGACGTGAGCCTGCGGCGGCCGGACCTCGAGCGCATTTGCCGGGAGGACGGAATCGAACTCCCCGCGGAATGCGCGCCTTGTGCCGGCGAGGGCCGGTTCCTACAATCGACCGGATCGCAGGTCACGCGAGGTGCGGCATGAATGCCGGACCGACGTCGCCCGCCGCGATCCCGGCGAACAGCACCTGACACCACGACCACCCGGAGCACCCGCACTCATGGCCTGGAACGACCCGGGCAGGAATCGCAATCCCTGGGGTAACCGGCCCGACAAGGGCACGGCCGACCTCGACGAGGCCTTGCGCAACCTGCAGCGAAAACTGTCGCAAATATTCGGGGGCGACGGTGGTGGCGACAGCGACGGTCGCGACGACGGCCGCGGCGGTGGCGGTCCGGGCGGCGGTGCGATCCGCGGTTTCGGTTTCGGCACGGTCGCGCTGGTACTGGTCGGCATCTGGGCGCTGACCGGGTTCTACGTCGTCGACGCCGCCGAGCGCGGCGTCGTGACGCGCTTCGGCGAATACGTGGCGACGACGGAGCCGGGCTTGCGCTGGCACGTGCCGTGGCCGATCGAGGCGCGGCAGATCGTCAACGTCGAGTCGATCGAGGGCGTCCAGGAGCAGACCCGCATGCTCACTTCGGACGAGAACC
Organism: Steroidobacteraceae bacterium; assembly: GCA_036377475.1. Taxonomy (GTDB): domain Bacteria; phylum Pseudomonadota; class Gammaproteobacteria; order Steroidobacterales; family Steroidobacteraceae; genus RPQJ01. The sequence goes on from DASUYI010000418.1 coordinate 1,710, forward strand.
TCGTCGACATCAACCTCGCGGTGCAGTACCGCCGTGCGGAGCCAGTGGCGTACGTGTTCAACGTGCGCGACCCCGACCAGACCCTCAAGGAAGTCTCCGAGAGCGCGATCCGCGAAATCGTCGGCCGCAGCCGGCTCGATTCCGTGCTCGAGGAAGGTCGCCAGGAGATCACGGCGAACACGAAGGAACTGGTCCAGCGCACGCTCGACGCATACAAGACGGGCATCGAGGTCACGACCGTCAACCTGCAGGGCGTGAGTGTCCCTGAGCAGGTGCAGAGCTCGCAACGCGACGCGATCAAGGCGCGCGAGGACAAGGAGCGCCTCGGGCTCGAAGCGCAGGCCTACGCGAACGACATCCTGCCGAAGGCGCGTGGCTCGGCCGCCCGCCAGTCCGAGGATTCCAACGCGTACAAGGCCCGCATCATCGCCGACGCGCAGGGCGAGGCGCAGCGCTTTGCACAGTTGCTCGAGAGCTACGAGCGCGCGCCCGGCGTCACCCGGCAACGCCTGTATTACGAGACGATGGAAGAAGTGCTCGGCAACACCAACAAGGTGCTGGTCGACACCGCGGGCACCGGCAACATGATCTACCTGCCGCTCGACAAGCTCACCGAAGGCCGCGCCCGCACGCTGACGCTCGACGAGCAGCGGCAGGTGCCGGCGACGGTGCAGCCGCGCGAGTCGTCGGGCGGCGCGGAGACGCCGGCCGCGACGGTCGAGACGCGCCGTGAACGGGGGACACGCTGATGTCGGGCCGTGGTTACCTGCCGCTGATCCTCATCGGCGCCGCGATCCTGCTGTTCTCGATGGCCGCGTTCACCGTGCGCGAGACCGAACTCGCGCTCAAGTTCCGTTTCGGCGAGATCGTGCGTGCCAACTACGAGCCCGGGCTGCACTTCCTGACGCCGTTCGTCAACAACGTCGTCAAGTTCGACAAGCGCATCCTGACCGAGGATTACCCGGCCGAGCAGTTCCTGACGAGCGAAGGCAAGATCCTGCGGATCAACTTCTTCGTGAAGTGGCGCATCAGCGACGTCTCACGCTTCTACCAGTCGACCGCGGGCGGCAGCGAGGAAGTCGCGAACCGTCGCCTCGGCGAAATCGTCAAGGACGGCATCAAGGGCGTGATCGCGCGCCGGACGATCCAGCAGGTGGTCGCCGCCGACCGTAGCGAGTTCCTGAGCGAGGTGCTCAAGATCGCAGGCGGCAACGTCGGCAACCTCGGCATCGCGCTGGTCGACGTGCGCGTGAAGACGATCGAACTGCCCGAGGAGGTCAGCGAATCGGTGTTCAACCGCATGCGCCAGGACTTCGCACGACAGGCGGCGCAGCTGCGCGCCGAGGGCTCCGCGGTGTCGGAGCGAACGCGCGCCGAGGCCGATCGCCAGCGCACCGAGATCCTCGCCGATGCCTATCGGCGCGCCGAGATCATCAAGGGCGAGGGCGACGCGACCGCGGCCGACACGTACGCCAAGGCGTATGGGCGCAACCCCGAGTTCTACTCGTTCTATCGCGGCCTGCAGGCC
>DASUYI010000419.1:0-2173 GCA_036377475.1 Steroidobacteraceae bacterium
CGGTCGTGACTTTCGAGCCGACGCCGCGCGAATATTTCGAAGGACGCGACGCCCCGGCGCGTCTCACGCGGCTGCGCGAGAAGCTGCAGGCGCTCGCGCGCTACAAAGTCGATCGGGTCGTCTGCCTGCGCTTCGACGCCCGGATCGCGGCTCTCGGTGCGCGCAGTTTCGAGCAGGACCTGCTCGGCGCGCGGCTCGGCGTGCGGCACATCGTCGTCGGTCACGACTTCCGTTATGCGCGCGCCCGGGAAGGGACCACCGCCAGCCTGCACGCCGCGGGGGAACGGCTCGGATTCACGGTCGAGGAGGTGCCGCCCTTCGAGATCGACGGCGTGCGCGTCAGCAGCTCGCTCATTCGCGCCGCGCTGGAGACGGGCGACCTGCCGGCGGCGACCCGGCTCCTCGGCCGGCCGTACCGGATCAGCGGGCGCGTCCAGCGCGGCGAGCGCCTCGGTCGCAAGCTCGGCTTTCCCACGGCAAACCTCGCTCTGCACCGCAAGGTGATTCCGCTGTGGGGCATCTTTGCGGTGCGCATCGGCGGTGCCGGGCTCGACTCGCACCCGGCGGTCGCGAGCCTCGGAACGCGTCCCACGATCGACGGCACCGTGCCGCTGCTCGAGGTGCACCTGTTCGATTTCGACGGCGAGCTCTACGGCCGCACCCTCGACGTCGATTTCATCGCCCGGCTGCGTGACGAGGTGCGGTTCGATTCGCTCGATGCGCTGGTCGAACAGATGCACCGCGACGCGGCGCAGGCGCGCCGCAGCCTCGGGATCTGACCCGCCCCCGGGCCTGCTAGACTTTTCCGGCTTCGCGTGCGCTCGACCTCTGCATGACCGACTACAAGACCACCATCAATCTGCCGTCGACGGACTTCCCGATGAAGGCCGACCTCGCACGGCGCGAGCCCGAAATGCTGGCATGGTGGTCGGCGCGGGATACGTACGGGAAGTTGCGTGAGATCGCGCGCGGCCGCCCGGTGTTCATCCTGCACGACGGTCCGCCGTACGCCAACGGCGCCATCCACATCGGGCATGCCGTCAACAAGGTACTGAAGGACGTCATCGTCAAGGCGCGCACGCTCGACGGCTACGACGCCCCGTACCTGCCGGGCTGGGACTGTCATGGTCTGCCGATCGAGCATCAGGTCGAAAAGACCATGGGCCGGGCAGCGAAGGCGCTCGATGCGCGCGCATTCCGCCAGGCGTGCCGCGACTTCGCCCTGGCGCAGGTGGACGTGCAGCGCACCGATTTCAAGCGGCTCGGCGTGCACGGCGACTGGGACGATCCGTATCTCACGCTCGCGCCGCGCTACGAGGCGGAGCAGCTGCGCGCGTTCGCCCAGATCATCCGCAACGGCCACCTCTACAAGGGCTACAAGCCCGTCCACTGGTGTCTCGACTGCCGCTCAGCGCTCGCCGAGGCCGAGGTCGAGTACGAGGAGCGGGTCTCGCCGGCGATCGACGTGCGCTTCCGCGTGGTCGACTCCGGCGAGCTGCGACGGCGCTTCGCGGTCGCAGGCGAGCTGCCGCGGCTTGCCGCGAGTGTGGTGATCTGGACCACGACGCCGTGGACGCTGCCCGCGAATCAGGCCGTCGCCGTGCACCCCGACTACGAGTACTCCCTGCTGCATGCGCGCGGCGCCGCGGGCGAGGAGCTGCTCGTCGTCGCAACCGAGCTTGCGGACTCCGTGCTCGCACGCGCCGGCCTCGAGCGGCTCGGCGAGCTCGGCCGCGTTCGCGGCAACGCGCTCGAGCGTCTGACGCTCGAGCACCCGTTCCTCGACCGCCGGGTGCCGGTCGTGCTCGGCGAGCACGTGACGCTCGAGAGTGGCACCGGTGCGGTGCACACCGCGCCCGCACACGGTCAGGACGACTTCGTCGTAGGCAACCGCTACGGCCTACCGGTCGACAATCCCGTCGACGACGACGGCCGGTTCGTTCCCGCCACGCCGCATTTCGCCCGCGAGCAGGTGTTCGACGCCAACCCGCACGTCGTCGAGATCGTAGAGCAGCAGGGTAATCTGCTGTGGCACGAGAGCTACCGGCACAGCTATCCGGTCTGCTGGCGCCACAAGACGCCGGTGATCTTCCGCGCGACGCCGCAATGGTGTCTCGGCATGGAACAGGCGGGGCTGCGGGCGCGCGCCCTCGAGGAGATCCGCAAGGTGCGC
>DASUYI010000420.1:0-5312 GCA_036377475.1 Steroidobacteraceae bacterium
TTGTAACCTGCTGTCGAAAGCCCTGCAATGTCGGCGACGGATTAACGGTTTTTGCTAGGATAATCTTCATAATCCGACAGCGATCACGGGATCCGCGCAGCGTGCCAACTGAGTGCCGCTGCGGTAGATTGCGCGCCCTTCCCGCCCCACCCGGGCGACCCCTTACTGCCTCACGCGAGGCACCGATCGAGCGCACCCATGGGCCGCATATTCGAAGTCAGAAAGCATGCGATGTTCGCGCGCTGGAACCGCATGGCGAAGCAGTTCAGCCGCATCGGCAAGGAAATCACGATCGCGGTGAAGAAGGGCGGGCCCGATCCGAACTCGAATCCGGCGCTGCGCCGCGTGATCCAGAACGCGCGCGCGGTGAACATGCCCAAGGACAAGGTCGAGGCCGCGATCAAGCGCGCGTCCGGCCGCGACGCGGCCAACTTCGAGGAGGTCATGTACGAGGGCTACGCGCCGCACGGCGTGGCCGTGCTGGTCGAGTGCGCGACGGACAACCCGACGCGTACCGTGGCCGCGGTCCGCAACGCATTCAACAAGCACGGCGGCAACCTCGCCACGACCGGCAGCGTCGCGTTCCAGTTCAAGCGCATGGGCGTGTTCCGGCTGCACCCGGAAGGCATCGACCAGGACGACCTCGAGCTGTTCCTGATCGATCACGGTCTCGAGGAATTCGGCGAGAGCACGGGCGAAAAGGGCGAGCGGCAACTGGTCGCGCGCTGCCTCTTCGAGGACTTCGGCACGTTGCAGAAGGCGCTCGAGGAGCGTGGCCTCACGCCGATCTCGGCCGAGCACGAGTACATCTGCACGACCCCGGCCGAGCTCGGCGAAGCCGAAGCGACCGAAGTGCTCGAGCTGATCGACAAGCTCGAGCAGGACGAGGACGTGCAGAAGGTCTATCACTCGCTCGCCTGAGCACGCCGGGCCCTCCGCGTCGCGGTCGCGCCCGGACCTGCACCGACCCGTGTCGGGGTCTGCTCCGCGCGAAAGGCTCCGTGACTCCTGCAAACCTGCTGGAGTTCTCCAACCGGTGTGGTGCCGAGCGTTTCGATTCCCTGAACGGGGACGTTTACACTGCCGCCCATGCAGGCCGCACGCGACGTGTTCTCCTACCGCAAGCACTGGGCGCACCGCTTCGGCGTCGCCCCGTTCCTGCCGATGTCGCGCGCGGAAATGCAGGTGCTCGGCTGGGATTCGTGCGACGTCGTCCTCGTGACGGGCGACGCCTACGTCGACCACCCGAGTTTTGGTATGGCGATCGTCGGTCGAGTGCTCGAGGCACAGGGTTTTCGCGTCGGCATCCTCGCGCAGCCCGACTGGCACTCTGCGCGTGACTTCCAGCGGCTCGGCAAGCCGAACCTCTTCTTCGGCGTGACCGGCGGCAACATGGATTCGATGGTGAATCGCTACACCTCGGATCGCCGCATCCGCAGCGACGATGCGTACACGCCGCACGGTGTCGCCGGCGCACGGCCCGATCGCTGCGTCATCGTCTATTCGCAGCGCTGCCGCGAGGCGTACAAGGACGTGCCGATCGTGATCGGCGGCATCGAGGCTTCGCTCCGGCGCATCGCGCACTTCGACTACTGGTCGGAGAAAGTGCGACGTTCGGTGCTGCTCGACGCGAAGGCGGACTTGCTCGTGTTCGGCAATGCCGAGCGACAGATCGTCGAAATCGCGCACCGGCTCTCGCGCGGTGAGGCGATCGACTCGATCGACGATCTCCGCGGCGCCGCGTTCGTGCGCAAGGCGCTGCCGGGCGGCTGGGTCGAGATCGATTCGACGACGATCGACACGCCCGGGCCGCTCGCGCCGCACCCGGACCCGTATGCGGTCGAGCCGGCACGGAGCGGCGTGAACAGCCCCCTCGCGGCCGAGCGCGACGCGACGCATGCACCTTCCGGACTTGTCCGGGAGGACGCCGTGAACCCATCCCTGGGGGCTCCGGCCGCGGCGTCCATGCCGCGGACGGCCTCCCGGACAAGTCCGGAAGGTCCACGCGGCGACGCGGTCGGCCGCGACGGCCTCGACCCGCGCCGCCAAACGGAAGCCGTGCTGCGTTTCCACCGCCGGCTGCCGCGCACGGTCGATCGCGAGCGCAGCGTGATCCGGATGCCGTCGTACGAGCAGGTCGCGGCCGACCCGATCCTGTACGCGCACGCCTCGCGCATCCTTCACCAGGAAGCGAATCCCGGCAACGCGCGCGCGCTCGTGCAGCGGCACGGCGACCTCGACGTCTGGCTGAACCCGCCGCCGATCCCGCTGACGACGAAGGAAATGGACGCGGTGTACGAGCTGCCGTACCAGCGCGTGCCGCACCCGTCGTACGGCGACGCGAAGATTCCTGCGTACGAGATGATCCGCTTCTCGATCGCGATCCAGCGCGGCTGCTTCGGCGGCTGCACGTTCTGCTCGATCACCGAGCACGAAGGTCGCATCATCCAGAGCCGCAGCGAGGACTCGATCATCAGGGAGATCGAGAACATCCGCGACTCCGTGCCGGGGTTCACCGGCGTGATCTCCGACCTCGGCGGCCCCACCGCGAACATGTACCGGCTCGCGTGCAAGTCGCGCGAGATCGAATCCGCATGCCGCAAGCCGTCGTGCGTGTATCCGGGCATCTGCCCGAACCTCGACACCGACCATGCGCCGCTGGTCAGGCTCTACCGTCGCGCGCGTGCGCTGCCCGGGGTCAAGAAGATCCTGATCGCCTCCGGCGTGCGCTACGACCTCGCGACCGAGTCGCCGGAGTACGTCAAGGAACTCGCGCAGCACCACGTGGGCGGCTACCTCAAGATCGCACCCGAGGCGATCTCGGACGGGCCGCTTTCGAAGATGATGAAGCCGGGCGTCGGCACCTACGACCGCTTCAAGGAACTCTTCGACAAGTACTCGAAGGAGGCCGGCAAGGAGCAGTACCTGATCCCGTACTTCATCGCGGCGCATCCCGGCACGCGCGATGAAGACATGCTCGAGCTCGCGCTCTGGCTCAAGCGGAACGGCTTCCGTGCGGACCAGGTGCAGGCGTTCCTGCCGTCACCGATGGCGACGGCGACCGCGATGTACCACTCCGGCAAGAACCCGCTGCACAAGGTCACGCGCGGGTCCGAGGAGGTCGTGATCCCCAAGGGCACGCGGCAGCGTCGCCTGCACAAGGCGTTCCTGCGCTACCACGACCCGAACAACTGGCCGCTGCTGCGAGAAGCGCTGCGGCAGATGGGCCGTTCGGACCTGATCGGCAACGGCCGGCAGCAGCTCGTGCCGACCTACCAGCCGATCGGCACCGGGCAGCGGCAGGAAGGCAGGCGCAAGCCCAGTCGCGACGACGACTCCGTACGACCGGTTCGCCCTCGCGGAGTGGCGCCGAGCGCCGCGTCGACGCAGGCCCCGACACGACTCCAGCCGTTCCGCACGCAGCACACGGGCTTGCCCCGCGTGCCCGATGCGCCGCGCGGTTCCCATGCGTCGCGCAGTCGCCGGCCCACGAAATAGGGCGGCCGGCAGGCCGGTGCGTCCCGCCGCCGTTCGCGTTGCGCGGCACGTGGCTGGAATTCCTCGGGTCCGAGGGACGCGACGCGACCCACCCTCATCCGCACAACAGGGTCAGGAAGATCAGCAGCCGCAGCCGCGATTCGACACTCATCCGGAGACTCCCCTTCATCTGTTATGGCCGTGCGCCCGGAGCTTGGCCCGTGACGACGAGGCCGGGAAGGCGAATCCGGCGAAGCGTGGCGCGCTCGCGACGGCCCACGCGTTTTTGACATAACCCGCGCCCCGGGACGTGATCCCGGTCACCCATCCGGCCATCAGCCATGTGCCGCGGCCGAGGGAGGGCTAGCGTCCACGGCGTGTCCAAACGGGACTCGATCGGCCCCGAGCCGAGGAGGCTTCGATGAAGGTCTTTTCCCGAGCATTCGTGCGCAAGGCCGGGCTCGCCCTGGTCGTGGCGATCCCGTGCGCGGTCATGGCCGCGCCGCCGGACTGGGCGCCCGCGCACGGATGGCGCAAGAAGCACGACCCGAACTACGCCGGCTACAAGGGCTATTCGGGCAAGGACTGGGATTCGGACTACGGCGTGCGTTCAGGCTCCTGCGACCGAGGGCGTGTCGGACAGGTGGTCGGCGGCGTGGTCGGCGGCGTCGCGGGCGGCGCCATCGGCGCCGAGGTCGCGAAGAACAGCGAAAACCGCACCGTCGCGATCGTGGTCGGCACCGTGATCGGCGCGGCGATCGGCTCGGAAGTCGGTCGCCGCATGGACAAGACCGACCGCTCCTGCGTGGGTCATTCCCTCGAGCTGGTGGCCGCGAACCAGAGCGTGAAGTGGACCAATCCGAACACGCGCGTCACTTACCAGCTGACGCCGCTCGAGGATCGTCCGCGCGAAGACGGCTGCCGCCGTTTCCGCCTGATCGCACACGGCGCCTTCGGGTTGAGCGAGGGCCGCACCATGGCGTGTCCGGACGGCGCCGGCGTCTGGCGTCTCGCGGAGGATCGGCGGATCAGCCAGCGTTGAGCGGTACGCGCGGCAGCGGCCGCTGATTCAACGGCACGGATAGGCCGTGGCCAGCGTCTCGTAGAACACCTCGGCGATCGGCCTCTCGGCGTCGCCGGGGTTTTTTTCGAGTTGCACGAGCACGGGACGGATGAAGTCGGGCGTCGAGGTGCCCGCGGGCGCGCAGATGCCGAGCAATCGCGACGGGTCTTGTTCCTGGAACAGCTTGAAGATCGCGTCGGCGTCGAGCTGATGCCTGACGGCGATGCGCGAGCCGAAACTGAGCGCCCCAAGCTGTGCACCGACGCGCAGGCCGTTGAGCAGCCCCTTGGTCACGCCGAGGCAATACGTCACGTCGAGATCGCTCGCGTCAACGTCGCCTTCGAGCGCCTTCATGTAGCTCTGGCAATAGCTGCGCCATTCCTTCGCGGGCGGCGAGACGTCGTCGGCTCCGGTGGGGGGCGCGAGGGCGAGCAGCACGGCGCCCAGCGCGAAGGTCGAGAGCGGCAAGCCGGCATGACGCAGGTGGCGGTGGTTCATGACCGGATTCTACCGGCGCGCGTGCGCGGGGGGAGCGCCTCGACGAGTGATGCGGTCCACGACACGTCGAGCTGTTGCATCGTGTCACACGGATCGGACTTCTGATCTGACTCGTGAGTATGCGGCTCGAATCAGCGCGGCGAGTGCCTTGCGGTCGATTTCGGCGCCCGGACGAAGCTTCACGTGTCGCATGTACTTGCCTGCCCCCTCGAGCAGCCCCGCAGGATCCGGCAGGTCCGTGCCCAGGAAGAAGCCCACGTTGACGTGCGCCGTG
>DASUYI010000421.1:0-2274 GCA_036377475.1 Steroidobacteraceae bacterium
TGCGCCGAGCGCTGCCCGACGGCGGCGTGGGACATGCAGAAATCCAAGATCCGGATCCCCTACGCGGGCGACGAGACCCCTCCATGCTCCACGCAGCAGACTCGCAAGACCGCCTGAACGACTTCGTCATCAAGCTCGCGAACGTCAACGGCACCGGCTCGGCGAGCGCGAACACACTGCTGATGAAGTCCATCTTCAGGATGGGCATCCCGGTGGTCGGGAAAAACTATTTCCCGTCGAACATCCAGGGCCTGCCGACGTGGTACGAGATCCGCGTCACGCGCGACGGCTACGTTGCCCGCTCCGGCCGCGTCGACATCATGGTGGCGATGAATGCCGAGACCTATGCGAAGGACGTGAAGGAAGTCAGCCCGGGCGGCTACCTGCTGTACGACTCCACCTGGCCGCGCCCCGCCCTGCTCAAGCGCGACGACATCACGATTCTCGGCGCGCCGTTCGCGCGCATGTGCAACGAGACGTTCCAGGGCGTGCGCGCGCGCATCCTGCTCAAGAACATCATGTATGCGGGCCTGCTCGGCGCGCTGCTCGACATCGATGTCGAAGTGATGAAGGCCATGCTCGGCGAGAGCTATGCGGCCAAGAAGTCGCTGCTCGACTCGAACGTGAAGGCGCTGGAGATCGGCTACAACTACGCGAAAGAGCATTTCCAGTGCCCGCTGCCGCTGCGCGTGGCGCGCATGGACAAGACCTCGAATCACATCATGATCGACGGCAACACCGCCGCCGCGCTCGGTTGCATGTACGCAGGCGCGACGGTCGGCGCGTGGTATCCGATCACGCCGTCGACGTCGGTGATGGATGCGTTCAAAAGCTTCTGCCAGAAGTGGCGCGTCGATCCGACGACCGGCGAGCGCAACTTCGTGATCGTCCAGTGTGAGGACGAGCTCGCGGCCATCGGCGCCGTAATCGGCGCAATGTGGAACGGCGCGCGCGCCTTCACGCCGACGAGCGGCCCGGGCATCTCGCTGATGAACGAATTCATCGGGCTCGCGTATTACGCGGAAGTGCCCGCGGTGATCTTCGACATTCAACGCGTCGGCCCGTCCACCGGCATGCCGACCCGCACCCAGCAATGCGACCTGATGCTCGCCGCGTACGCGTCGCACGGCGACACGCGTCACGTGCTGCTGTTCCCGAGCAGTCCCGAAGAGTGCTTCTACATGTCGGTCGAGGCGTTCGACCTCGCCGAGCGGCTGCAGACGCCGGTGTTCGTGATGTCCGATCTCGATATCGGCATGAACGACTGGATGTGCCCGGCGCTGAAGTGGGACGACAACTACGTTCCCGATCGCGGCAAGGTGCTGACCAAGGCCGAGATCGAGAAGCTGGACAAGTTCCATCGTTACCTCGACAAGGACGACGACGCGATCCCGTACCGCACGCTGCCCGGTGTACATCCGAAGGGCGCGTACTTCACGCGTGGCTCGGGTCACACTCAGTACGGCGGCTACACCGAAGACGCCACCGAGTACCAGATCGTGCTCGACCGGCTGCGGCGCAAGTTCGAGAACGCGAAAGCGCTGGTGCCGCAAGCCGTATTCACAGGTCGTGATTCGCACGACGTCGGCATCGTGTCGCTCGGCAGCTGCGACGGCGCGGTGCGCGAGGCGCTCGACATCCTGAAACGGCGTGGCGTGCACCTCGACTACATGCGCGTGCGCAGCTTCCCGTTCGGGCAGGATGTCGAGGAGTTCCTGGCTTCGCATCGCGTGCTGTTCGTCGTCGAGCAGAATCGCGATGCACAGTTCAAGAGCCTGCTGACGCTCGAAACCAAGGTGGAGAAGGCGAAGCTGCGCTCGATCCTGCATTACAGCGGCCTGCCGATCTCGTCGAGCGTGATCGTCGACGGCGTGCTCGCCGAGCTGGGAGAATCCCTGAGCCCACAGCGGACCGCGATCCGCTAGTCACCGGTCACCTCACCCATGAGCTTCATCAACAAACCGAAGGTCGCCCACCCGAGCCTGCCGAGGAACGAGCTGGGCCTCACGCGCCGCGACTATGAGGGCGGCATGTCGACGCTGTGCGCCGGCTGCGGCCACGACTCCGTGACGGCCGCGATCATCGAAGCCGTCTGGCAGATGTCGATGCGGCCCGAGCAGCTCGCCAAGCTGTCGGGCATCGGCTGTTCGTCGAAAACGACTGCGTATTTCGTCAGCGGCGGTCACGGCTTCAACGCGGTCCACGGCCGCATGCCGTCGATCGCCACGGGCGCAGTCGCTGCGAATCGCGACCTCTATTACCTCGGTGTCTCCG
>DASUYI010000422.1:0-4205 GCA_036377475.1 Steroidobacteraceae bacterium
ACCGCCGCGACGAGCAGTATGTAAATGAGCGGGCTCTTGAGCTGGCGCAAGCCAATCTCGAGCGCTCCGGGCGGAGGCTTGGCTGGCAGCAAGTTCGGCCCGTCGCGCTCGAGTCGCGCCTCGGCCTCGGCACGTGTGAGGCCGGCATCAGAGGTCTCGAGAAACTCCAGCGTCGCCTGCGACGACAATGCTTGCGACGCACCCGCGCCTGACCCGCCTCGAAGCACTCGCTGCGCGACGTTCGGAGCCAACTTCGCCGTGCGCGCCAAGGGACTTACCGACGTCGCGTCGAATCGGTCACATCGCCGATACGGTGCCCTGGTCTGCGGGAACCAGGATGACTGGTACTCGGGCGCTCCTGATGACACCGTGCGATTGCGATCCAAGCAACAGGTTCGCGGCACGGCTGCGTTTCTTCATGCCCATGCAGATTGCGTCGGCCGCCATGCGTTCGGCGTACGTCGCGATGACGGTGTGTGGCAACTCGCCCGGGCGCACCACGAGGTGGGTGACGGCGCGACGCACGTGTTGCGATGGGGCCAGCAGCGCCTCCAGGCGCTGCCGTGCAGCGTGCTCCGCCTTCTTGTCCGGATGTGGTTCGATCACGTGCAGCAAGTGGACCTCGCCGTCCTGCGGCGCCACGCCGAGCGCACTGCGCACCACCTCTGCGTCCATGTCCGACAAGTCGACCGCCGCGAGGACACGCTTGATGACGGCGACGTGTGCGATTCCGAATTCGGACGGTGGCACGCAGACGACGTTGGTTTCGGCATGGTGGAGCAGGTTGCGGGTCACCGAACCCTGCCAGAGCCTGGCGACGTACGAGCGCCGGTGAGTGCCGGCGACGATCAATGCGCTGTGTATCCCCGTCGCGTGCTGCGTGATCGCGGCGTCCGTGCGACCCCAGTTGACCAGCACCCGGTACGATTCGCGTGACGCGCCTGGCCCCGTATCGGCGGCCCACATCCTGAGGTCGTCCGACAGGCTGGCCTCGAGCGCTGCCCACGGCCCCGCCGTCGTTGTCGGTTCGCTCGCGCCCGCGAGGCTTCGTTCGGCCGGCGGCCACGCAACGTAGGTCAACTCGATTTCGCAAGGGCCGATGCGGTGCAGCTCCCGCGCCCAGTTGAGCGCGGCACGCGAAGCGTGGGTCATGTCCGCGCACACGGTCACCGGCAGCACGTCGGTTCCTGCGATCCAATCGAGGAGCGGCTGCGCCTCGCGGACGACGAGGACCGGGATGGACGAGTGCTGGGCGATCCGCTCGGCAGTGCTGCCCAGACGCCACCCGAGCGGTTGTTCCCGACCGAGCGAAGCAACGACGATCAACCCAGCCCCGCAGGCTCGAGCTTCACGGATGACCTGTTCGAAGACGCGGCCGGTGACGATCATTGCCTCGATGGTGGAGCCGGACCCGGTGCGCAGAGTCTGTGCCTGCTCCTCGAGCGTCTTGCGTCGCGCCTGAAGCACAAGATCCCCGGTGCCCGTCTCCGCTTCACCGTCGGCAACCACGTGCAACAGCCTGAGCGGGCAGCCGAGCTGGTCGGCCAAAGCGGCGGCGACGTGGGCCGCGCGTCGTGCGTGATCGCTGAAGTCCGTTCCACAGAGAATGGCTTTCATGACTCCCCACCCTCACGTGCTCGTCCGGGCACGCGGTAGTCGATGCGGCTGCCATTCCGGTGCGGAGCACGCGCGAGACGTCATGCGGTCGTGCATCAGCACGAGCTCGGTGCAGCCTGCGCAATTGCACCGTAGTATGCGCGGACGTCAATTTCAATATCGTAGTTATCGCGTGCGCTGCGCCGGGGCTGTCACAATGCGGCCGCCGCGCCCGTGACCTTCATCGATGAAATCGTGATCGTTTCCGATTCCACCAAGCACACTCCGGTCATGTCGCAGTACCTGCGCATCAAGGCGCAGTACCCCGACGCGCTGCTCTTCTACCGGATGGGCGATTTCTACGAACTTTTCTTCGACGACGCACGCAAGGCCGCACGCCTGCTCGACATCACGCTGACCGCCCGCGGCCAGTCGGGCGGCGAACCGATCCCGATGGCCGGCGTGCCGGTGCAGACGCTCGACAACTACCTCGCCAAGGCGGTGCGCAAAGGCGAGTCGGTCGCGATCTGCGAACAGATGGGCGACCCGGCCAGGTCCAAAGGTCCGGTCGAGCGGCAGGTCGTGCGCGTCGTGACGCCCGGCACGGTCACGGAAGATGTCTTGCTCGAGGAACGTCGGGACACGCTGCTCGCGGCCGTCTGCCCCGGCCCGGACGGGTTCGGCCTCGCGTGGCTCGAATTGTCGAGTGGAAGGTTTCATGCGCTCGAGGCACCGGGCGAGGAAGCGCTTGCGGCGGAACTGGAGCGGCTGAAGCCGGCGGAACTGCTCGTGCCGGAGAATTCGCCCGACCTGCGCGCGCGGAGCGGCGGCGCCGTGCGTCAGCGTCCACCCTGGCATTTCGAACCGGGCAGCGCCTCGCGGCAACTCTGCGAACAGTTCGGCACGCGCGACCTCGCGGGCTTCGGACTCGAAGGTCGCGCGCTCGCGACAGGAGCCGCAGGCTGCCTGCTGGTCTACGTGCGCGAGACGCAGAAATCCGCGCTACCGCACCTGCGCGGCATCCGCTGCGAGCTCCGCGACGAAGCGCTGCTGCTCGACGCGGCCACGCGGCGCAACCTCGAACTCGACACGAGCCTGTCCGGGCGTCCCGACAGCACGCTGGTCGGCGTCATGGATCGCACGGCCACGGCGATGGGAGGGCGCGAATTGCGACGCTGGATCCAGCGGCCGCTCCGTGGGCGCGAACCTCGCGCACTGCGCCTGCAGGCGATCGAGACGCTGATCGACGCGGCCGCCCACACGGCACTGCACGCCGTGCTGCGCGGCGTGGGTGACGTCGAGCGGATCCTCGCGCGCATCGCGCTGCGCTCCGCACGGCCGCGCGACCTCTCGCAGTTGCGCGCGGCGCTCGGTTGCCTGCCCGAACTGCAGGCACTGCTTGCGCGGCTCGACGCGACGTTGCTGGCGAGCCTCGCGGTCCAGGTCGGCACGCATCCCGCGGTGCACGCGCACCTCGCGCACGCGCTGGTCGAGACGCCGCCCGCGCTGCTGCGGGAGGGCGGCGTGTTCGCCCCCGGCTTCGACGCCGACCTCGACGAGCTGCGCCGCATCAGCGAGCACGGCGACGAGGCGCTGCTCGACCTCGAGACGCGTGAACGCGAGCGCACCGGGTTCCAGAACCTTCGCTTCGGCTACAACCGCGTGCAGGGTTACTACATCGAGGTGAGCCGCAGCCAGGCGGAAAAGGTGCCGGCCGACTGGATCCGGCGACAGACGGTCAGGAATGCGGAGCGCTACGTCACGAGCGAGCTCAAGTCGTTCGAGGACAAGGTACTGGGAGCGCGTGACCGGGCGCTCGCGCGCGAACGCGAGCTGTACGAGGGCCTGCTCGACACGCTGACCGATGCGTTGCCGGCGCTACAGGAGGCCGCCGCCGCACTCGCCGCGCTCGACGTGCTCGCGAACCTGGCCGAGCGTGCGATGGCGCTGCGGCTGGTGCGACCCGAGCTCACGGACCAGTCGTGCATCGAAATCCGCGGCGGCCGGCACCTCGTCGTCGAACACAATCTCGAAGGTCCGTTCGTGCCGAACGACCTCGACCTGAACGACCGCCGGCGCATGCTGGTCGTGACGGGCCCCAACATGGGCGGCAAGTCGACCTACATGCGCCAGGCCGCACTGATCGTGATCCTGGCGGGCATCGGCAGTTACGTTCCCGCCGACGCGGCGCGGATCGGCCCGGTGGATCGCGTGTTCACGCGGATCGGCGCAGCCGACGATCTTGCCGGGGGGCGTTCCACGTTCATGGTCGAGATGACCGAGGCCGCGAACATCCTCAACAACTCGACGCGCGACAGTCTCGTGCTCATGGACGAAATCGGCCGCGGCACCAGCACGTTCGACGGTCTCTCGCTCGCGTGGGCGTGTGCGCGCCAGCTGGGTCGCGAAATCGCTGCGTTCACGCTGTTCGCGACGCACTACTTCGAACTGACCGCGCTGGCCGAGGAACTCCCGGCTTGCGCCAACGTGCACCTCGACGCGACCGAGCACGGCGATCAGCTCGTGTTCCTGCATGCGGTCAAGGAGGGTCCGGCGAACCAGAGCTACGGGCTGCAGGTCGCGCGCCTGGCGGGGGTCCCGCGGACGGT
>DASUYI010000423.1:0-2810 GCA_036377475.1 Steroidobacteraceae bacterium
ATCCGGGACAAGCTGTTTCCGCTGGGCGACGACGTGCGGTTCGTGCCGGGGCACGGGCCGATGTCGACGTTCGGACAGGAGCGTCGCACGAACCCGTTCGTCGGCGACGCGGCGGTCGGCCGATAGCCGACCTTTTTTCTACTCGCGGTGGTCTTCCTTGCGGCGGCCGCGTTTCACGCCGGCGCGCTTGTCGGTCTCGACCCAGCCGTCGACGGAGACGCCCATGTCGCGCGCGCGGCGGAAGCCCTTGCGCCGGTCCTGATGGTGTTCGTAGCGACAGGTGCAGTCCACGCGGTCGCACGCCTTGAGCGGCAGTTGCGGCGCCTCCCGCGACAGGAAACGCTGGCCGCGCAACTCGCGCGCCGGCGCGCAGCAACGCGGACCGGTGGCGATCGACACGGCGTGGTGGGCCGACGTCTTCTTGACCGGCGCGGCCGGCTTGGCGGGCGCGGCCGACGGCTCCGGCGTCCCAAACAACCCTTTTGCGCGAGCAAAGAACGTAGCGGCCACGGCAATTCCTCTCCAGAGTGCCGGGACGCTAACCGGAGCGGACGGGAGGGCGGCGTGACGGGGCTCCCAGTTCCGCTATTGCCGCCCCTGCCCGACCGGTCGAAACTGCCGCCAAAGAGCAAACCGACATGCCCCCGACCCTGGAATCCCGCCACCTCCACCCGCCGCGCCCGTCCGAGTTGCCCTTCCGCTCGATCTACCGCCACGGTTTCGTGCGCGTGGCGGTCGGCACGCCGCGCGTCGAGGTCGCGTCGCCGGCCACGAACGTCGCGGCGACGATCGAGGTGGCGCGCCAGGCCGCGGGCGAGCAGGCGATCGTCGGCGTGTTTCCCGAACTCGGGCTCTCGGCCTATTCGAACGAAGACCTGTTCCAGCAGGACGCGCTGCTCGACGCTTCGCTCGGCGCGCTGCGCACGCTGGTCGAGGCGAGCCAGGACATTGCGCTCACGTTCGCGGTCGGGCTGCCGTTGCGCGCGGACGATCGGCTGTTCAACTGCGCCGTGCTGCTGCGCCGCGGCAAGCTGCTGGGCGCGGTGCCGAAGACCTACCTGCCGAATTACCGCGAGTTCTACGAAAAGCGGCACTTCGCCTCGGGCCAGCAGGCGGTGTCGTCGTCGCTCAGCCTGCTCGGCCAGACGGTGCCGTTCGGGTCCCGGCTGCTGTTCGAGGCGACGAACCTGCCGGGGTTCGTGCTGCACATGGAAATCTGCGAGGACGTCTGGGCGCCGTTGGCGCCGAGTACGTTCGCCGCGCTCGCCGGCGCGACGGTGCTCGCCAACCTCTCGGCGAGCGACGTCACGGTCGGCAAGGCCGACTACCGCCGGTTGCTCTGCGCCTCGCAGTCGGCCAAGTGCGTCGCCGCGTACCTCTATTCGGCGGCGGGACCGGGCGAGTCGACGACCGACCTCGCCTGGGACGGTCACGCGCTGATCTACGAGAACGGCGAGCGCCTCGCCGAATCCAGCCGTTTCCCGCTGATGGGCGGGTACATCGTCGCGGACGTCGATCTCGACCACGTGCGGCAGGAGCGCATGCGCTGGACGACCTTCGGCGATTGCGTCCAGTTCCATCGCGCGCAACTGCAGGATTTCCGTCGCGTCGAGTTCGAGCTCGACGTGCCGCCGGACCGCGTCTCGCTGCGGCGACGCATCGAGCGCTTCCCGTACGTGCCGTCCGACCCGGCACGACGGGACGAGCGCTGCGCCGAGGTCTACGACATCCAGGTCGACGGCTTGCGCAAGCGGCTGGCGGCCACCGGCATCAAGCGTGTCGTGCTCGGCATTTCCGGCGGCCTCGACTCGACCCAGGTTGCGCTCGTCGCCGTGCGCGCGTTCGACCGGCTCGGCCTGCCCCGCAGGGACATCCTCGGTTACACGCTGCCCGGGTTCGGCACGAGCCGGCAGACGTTCGAGAACGCGCACGCGCTGATGCGCTCGCTCGGCATCACCGCGGGCGAGATCGACATCCGCCCGTCGGCGGAGCTGATGCTGAAGCACATCGGGCACCCGTACGGCGACGGCCAGCCGGTCCACGACGTCACGTTCGAGAACGTGCAGGCCGGCGAGCGGACCTCGCACCTGTTCCGGCTCGCGAACCTCAAGGACGCGATCGTGCTCGGCACCGGCGACCTCTCGGAGCTCGCGCTCGGCTTCACGACTTACGGCGTCGGCGACCACATGTCGCACTACAACGTGAACGCGTCGGTCCCGAAGACGCTGATCCGACACCTGATCCGGTGGGTCGTGGCGACGCGGCAGTTCGACCAGGCCACGCTCGACGTGCTCACGCGCATCGCCGACACGCCGATCTCGCCGGAACTCGTGCCGGGCGCCGGCGACAAGCCGGAGCAGTCGTCGGAAGCCGTGGTCGGCCCGTACGAGTTGCAGGACTTTCACCTCTATTACGTCAGCCGTTTCGGCTATCGGCCGAGCAAGGTCGCGTTCCTCGCGGAGGCCGCCTGGGGCGACGCGCGCGCCGGCGCCTGGCCGGACACGGTGCCGCTCGCCGACCGTCGCGACTACGACCTCGGCACGATCTGTCACTGGCTCGAGGTGTTCCTGCGGCGCTTTTTCCAGGGCAGCCAGTTCAAGCGCTCGGCGATGCCGAACGGTCCGAAGGTCGGCTCCGGCGGGTCGCTCTCGCCGCGCAGCGACTGGCGGGCCCCGAGCGACTCACCGGCCACGGCCTGGATCGAGGAACTGCACGCGAACGTGCCGGCCTCGCTGCGACCCAAACCGCGGACTTCCCGCCGCCGCTGACGCGCCAGTGCGCGTGCCGCCCCGCATTTGTACGGGTTGCAC
>DASUYI010000424.1:0-2358 GCA_036377475.1 Steroidobacteraceae bacterium
GATGAACGAAAAATCAAAGACCAAGGGGCACCCCTCTAAACGCGGCGCAGTATTCAGTAATTGTTTCGACTAATCAATGCTTTGCGTCACATCGTGGCGGCGCAAGCTCATCTCAGTCCTTCTTGCCGACCTGCAGCACCGCGAGGAACGCCTCCTGCGGGATCTCGACGGATCCGAGCTGCTTCATGCGTTTCTTGCCTTCCTTCTGCTTCTCGAGCAGCTTGCGCTTGCGCGAGACGTCGCCGCCGTAGCACTTGGCAAGCACGTTCTTGCGCAACGCCTTGACCGTCGCGCGCGCGATCACGTGGGCGCCGATCGCGGCCTGGATCGCCACCTCGAACATCTGTCGCGGGATCAGCTCCTGCATCTTGTCGACCAGCTCGCGGCCACGCTGGTAGGCGCTGTCGCGATGGCTGATGATCGAGAGCGCATCGACCTTTTCCTCGTTGATCAGGATGTCGAGCTTGACCAGCGGCGCGGCCTGGAAGCGGTCGAACTCGTAGTCGAACGAGGCATACCCGCGGCTCACCGACTTCAGGCGGTCGAAGAAGTCGAGCACGACCTCCGCGAGCGGCAGCTCCCACTGCATCGAGACCTGGTTGCCGAGGTAGAGCAGCTTTTTCTGCACGCCGCGCTTTTCGAGGCACAGTTTCATGACCGGCCCGACGTAATCCGGCGGCAGCAGGATGTTCGCGACGATGATCGGCTCGCGCAGTTCCGCCACCTTGTCGGGCGGCGGCAGCTTGGCCGGATTGTCGACGCTGATCGTGTCGCCGGCCGTCGTCACGACCTCGTAGATCACGGTGGGCGCGCTCGTGACGAGGGCGAGCTCGTACTCGCGCTCGAGGCGCTCCTGCACGATGTCCATGTGCAGCAGCCCGAGGAAGCCGCAGCGGAACCCGAACCCGAGCGCCGTCGAGACTTCGGGCTCGTAATGCAGCGCGGAATCGTTGAGCTTGAGTTTCTGCAGCGCGTCGCGGAATGCCTCGTAGTCGTCCGAGCTCACCGGGAACAGGCCCGCGAACACGCGGGGCTTGATCGCCTTGAAGCCCGGCAACGGCTCGGTGCACGGCCGTGCGTCGAGCGTGATCGTGTCGCCGACGGGCGCGCCGTCGATTTCCTTGATGCCCGCGACGACGAAACCGACCTCGCCCGTCTCGAGCGAATCGGCGGCGACCGACTTCGGCGTGAACCGGCCGAGCTTGTCGACCTGGTGCGAGCGACCCGTCGTCCACACCTGGATTTTCTGGCCGGTCCTTATCGAGCCGTTGACGACGCGCACGAGCGACACGACGCCGACGTAGCTGTCGTACCAGGAGTCGATGATCAGCGCCTGCAGCGGCGAGTTCGGGTTGCCGCGCGGCGACGGGATCCGCGCGATCAGCGTCTCGAGCAGTTCCGGCACGTTCTCGCCGGTCTTGGCGCTCACGCGCACCGCGCCCTCGGCCTCGATGCCGATGATCTCCTCGATCTCCTTGATCACGCGCGCGGGCTCGGCCGACGGCAGGTCGATCTTGTTGAGCACCGGCACGACTTCGAGGCCCTGCTCGAGCGCGGTGTAGCAATTCGCGACGCTCTGCGCTTCCACGCCCTGGGCGGCGTCGACGACCAGGAGCGCGCCTTCGCAGGCCGCGAGCGAGCGCGAGACTTCATACGAGAAGTCCACGTGCCCCGGCGTGTCGATCATGTTGAGCTGGTAGAGCTGCCCGTCGTGCGCCTTGTAGCGGAGCGTGACGCTCTGGGCCTTGATCGTGATGCCGCGCTCGCGCTCGAGGTCCATCGAGTCGAGCACCTGCGCCTGCATCTCCCGGTCCTCGAGCCCGCCGCAGAGCTGGATGAAGCGGTCGGCGAGGGTCGACTTGCCGTGATCGACGTGCGCAATGATCGAGAAGTTGCGGATCAGTTTCTGCATCGGAAGCGAGGTGGTCAAACGGCGCCGGGATCCGGCCCGCCAAAACGCGCGATTATAGCCCGAGCGCGGCGCCCACCCTCGCCCGATCGTAGCGGCCCTCGCAGACGGCCGAACCGGCGGCGGCGAGCACCGGCACGCGCAGGCCATAGCTCGCCGCCAGCCCGGGATCGGTGTCGACGTCCACGGTGCGCAAGGCCGCGAGCAGGTCCGGAAAGTCGAGCGCCAGGTCGAGCAGGAACTGCTCGCAGAGGTGGCAGTCCTCGCGGACGTACAGGACGAGGTCGGCGCTCATGGCCGATGGAGTGCGATCGCCGGTCCGTGGCGGGTCCAGGCCCGGGCGACGACGCTGCCCGCCACCAGGCCGACGGCGGCCGCCAGCAGCGGCACCACCCCGGGCTCCCATGCGAGTCCTCGCACCAGCCCGGGCCCCGCCATCAGCCCGCACA
>DASUYI010000425.1:0-2375 GCA_036377475.1 Steroidobacteraceae bacterium
GATCACGTCGACCGGGTCGCCGTCGCCCGAGAGCGTGTGCGGGATGAAGCCGTAGTTGCCCGGGTAGAACATCGCCGTGTTGAGGAAACGGTCCACGCGCAACGCGCCCGACTCCTTGTCGAGCTCGTACTTGACGGGCACTCCGCCCTGCGGGATCTCGACTAGGACGTTGACGTCGCGGGGCGGAGCGGGGCCGATGCCGATCTTGCTGATGTCCATGCGAGGAGCGGTTAGTGATTAGCGGATAGCGGTTAGTAAAACCGCGCTGCGCGCGACGCCGGGGCCGCCTTCCTACTATCCGCTATCAGCTATCCGCTATCCGCTGCCCGGCAGTGATGCGGTCATCGGCCGTCTTCGTGTCGTGCGATGCCGGCCGGATGGTAGCATCGCTGCCGCGCCGCACGCGGGGGAACGCCATGCCACTCGAGACCTGCACGCGCTGGATCGTTCCGGCGCTCGTGATGGCTGCACTGTCGCCGACGACCGCAGCCCATGCCGCGGCGCCGACGACGTTGCGCTGTGGCGTCCTGATCGATGGCCGAACCGCGGTGCCGCGTCGCGACGTGCTCATCACCGTCGCCGACGGACGCATCGTGGCCGTGGCGCCGGCCGTGGCGGGTGGCGCGGCGCAGATCGACCGGTCGGCGGACACGTGCCTGCCCGGCCTCATCGACGCCCACGCGCACCTGCTGATCGCGACCGACGACTACCAGGTCGACCACGTCGAGCGTTCATCGGGATTCAAGGCGTTGCGGGGGCTGCACGTCGCGCAGGCCCTGCTGCGCTCCGGCTGGACCACGCTGCGGGTGGTGGGCGATGCGGACGTGCATTACGCCCACCTCGACGTGCGGTCGGCAATCGACGCCGGCCTGTTCGTCGGCCCGCGCATCACGGGCGCCGGCCACTACCTGTCGATCACCGGCGGCGGCGGCGACCTCAACTTCGTCGCGCCGGAGCAGCACGTCGTCGCCGACGGGCTGGTCGTCGACGGCGTCGATGCACTGCGTCGTGCGGTGCGCACCGAGGTGCGTCACGGCAGCGACTGGATCAAGGTGCTCGCGAGCGGCGCGATGATGTCGTCCGGCAACGACCCGGCGAGTGCGCACTACAGCCCCGAGGAGTTGCGCGCGATCGTCGAGGAAGCCACGCGCCTCGGCGTGCCCGTGGCGGCGCACGCGCATTCGGCCCAGGGCCTGCGCGCGGCGGTGCTCGCCGGCGTGCGCACGATCGAGCACGGCACGTTCGTCGACGACGAAGGCCTGCGCCTGATGGCCGAGCGCAAGGTGTTTCTCGTGCCGACGCTCTACGTCGGCGACTACTACCTGGAGGAGCAACCGCACAGCGAGGCGCAGGCGAAGATGAACGCGCTGACGCGCCAGTATCGCGCGCAGCACGTCGACGCCGTCCGCAAGGCGCTGCGTGCCGGCGTGCGGGTCGGGGTCGGGACCGATTACGTGGGCTTTCCACCCGCGCAGGGCGTGCGGGAACTGAAGCTGCTGGTGGAGGCCGGCATGACGCCGATGCAGGCGATCCAGGCCGCCACGCGCGTCAACGCGGAGCTGTTGCGCTGGCAGGATCGCATCGGGACGGTCGAGCCGGGCAAGCTCGCCGACATCATCGCGGTGCGCGGCGATCCGCTGCAGGACCTCGCCGTGCTCGAGCGGGTCGGCTTCGTGATGCTCGGCGGCGAGGTCGTCTGTCCCGGCAACGGATGCCCGGCGACGCAGACGTCCCCGTAGCGGTTACTCGTTGGCCGCGAGCCGCTTGCGCAGGTTCTCGAGCACACCCTCTTCCCAGCCGAAATCGTCGGCGTGGGGTGGTGATTCGGGCAGCGTCTCGACCCGTCGGGCCACGCGTCGCAACGCGACGGCTTCCCAGTTTTCGGAGTCCTGCCGCCGTTCTTTCTTGTCCGTTTCCGTCATGTCCGGGCTCCGAGGGGACCGATGTTCGCGCGCGACGAAACGTTACGCCGGCCGCATGAAGATTGGTGTGAGTACAATCACGAACGTCGCGACATCCATGCCGCTATTCGATGTCGCCGTCGTCCGACAGGGCGCCTCGACCCTTCACGACTCGCAGCAGATCGCGTCGTTCGCGCTTGTCGGGCCGGCCTTGCGACACGGGGCCGGACAGCCGGTTCAGTTCCCGCAGGTGGGCCCGAGCCGCTTCGCTTTCAGGCGTTTCACGATAATGCTGCCGCGCCTCGGGGGCCGGTCCACGCCGTCCCGGGATCGACAGGACGTCGACCTCGTAGCGCTCCTGCGCGCGCGTGATCATGAGCCGGTCGCCGACCTTGACCAGCCGGGATGCCTTGGTGCGATCGCCGTTGACCTGCACGTGCCCGCCTTCGACCGCCGACTGCGCGACGCTGCGGG
>DASUYI010000426.1:0-8114 GCA_036377475.1 Steroidobacteraceae bacterium
CGGCTGGAGCACGGCGAGGCCGCCGGTGCGATCGCCTTCGACCCGGCGCAGGCCATGGCGCCGCTGCCGCGCGCCCATCACTGGGTGGACGGCTCGGCCTACGTCAACCACGTCGAACTCGTGCGCAGGGCGCGCAATGCCGAGATGCCGCCGAGTTTCTGGACCGATCCGCTCGTGTACCAGGGCGGCTCCGACGACCTGCTCGGACCGATGGACGACGTGTACGTGGCGAGCGAGGACTACGGCATCGACCTCGAGGCCGAGGTGGCCGTCGTCACCGACGACGTGCCGATGTCGACGGACGAGGACAGCGCGCGCGCACACATCAAGCTGCTGATGCTGGTCAACGACTGGTCGCTGCGGAACCTGATCCCGGCCGAGCTGGCGAAAGGATTCGGCTTCTACCAGTCCAAGCCCGCGACGGCGTTCTCGCCGTGCGCGGTGACGCCGGACGAACTGGACGATGCGTGGTCGGAAAACAAGGTCCACCTGCCGCTCGTCTCGCACATCAACGGGCAACTGTTCGGCGAGCCGGACGCCGGCGTCGACATGACGTTCGATTTTGCGCAGCTGATCGCGCACCTGACGAAGACGCGCCGGCTCGGCGCGGGCACGATCGTCGGCTCCGGGACGGTGTCGAACTACGACCGCTCGAAAGGATCGTGCTGCCTCGCCGAAAAGCGCGCGCTCGAGACGGTCCAGCACGGCAAGCCGCTCACGACGTTCCTGATGTTCGGCGACCGCGTGCGCATCGAGATGTTCGGCCGTGACGGCGCGAGCATCTTCGGCGCGATCGACCAGAAGGTCGTGCAGGCGCGCACCGGCAGCGCCGGCTGAATACGGCGCGTTTCGATGGCATCATGCGCGGGTCTCAGCACAGGCGATGCCATGTTCGACGCGCTCGATCCGCTGCCACCCGATCCGATCCTCGGCGTCACGGCTGCGTTCCGTCGTGACACGTATCCGCTCAAGGTGGACCTCGGGGTCGGCGTGTATCGTGACGATCGGGGCATCACGCCGGTCCCGGGTGCAGTGAGGGAGGCCGAGCGCGTGCTGATCGCCGCGCAGACCACGAAGACCTACGTCGGCCCCGCCGGCAATCTCGAGTTCAACGAACGCATCGTCGAACTCGCGCTCGGCCCGCTCATGTCACGCCTCGCTCCGCGGATCGCCACGATCCAGACGGTGGGCGGGTGCGGCGCCCTGCGTCTCGGCGCCGAACTGGTGCGCGTCGCGAACCCCGACGCCGTCATTCACGTCAGCACGCCGACGTGGGCCAACCACGAGCCGCTCGTGGGCAGTTCCGGGCTGCGGCTCGAACGCTACCCGTACTACGTGCCGGCGCGACGCGACGTCGATTTCGACGCGATGCACGACCACGTGAACCGCCTGCCGGCCGGCGCCGTCGTGCTGCTGCACGGCTGCTGCCACAACCCGACCGGCGCGGACCTCGACGTCGAGCAGTGGCGTGCGCTCGCCGACGTGTGCGAGCGGCGCGGGCTGCTGCCGTTCGTCGACATGGCGTACCAGGGTTTCGGGGACGACCTCGAGACCGACGTGGGCGGCCTGCGCGTCCTGGTCGAGCGCGTGCCGCAGCTACTGCTTGCGGTTTCCTGCTCGAAGAACTTCGGGCTTTATCGCGAACGCGCGGGCGCACTCGCGGTGGTGGCACGCACTGCAGAGGCCGCCGCCGCGGTGGCGACTCACCAGGCCCGGCTCGCGCGACGGATGTATTCGATGCCGCCCGACCACGGGGCCGCGATCGTGGCGCGCCTGCTCGGCGATGCGACGCTCCGGCGCCAGTGGATCGACGAAGTCGCGGCGATGGTCACCAGGATGACGGCGCTGCGTGCACTGCTCGCGGAACGCCTCGCGCAGCGCCAGCCCGGGCGCGATTTCGGCTGGCTCACGCGCCAGCGCGGCATGTTCTCGCTGCTTGGCCTCGACGACACGCAGCTGCACGAGCTGCGCGAGCGGCACCACGTCTACGTGCCGGCCGACGGCCGCATGAACGTCGCGGGCCTCAGCGAACTCAACGTCGACTATGTCGCGGACGCGATTGCCAGCCTGACGAATTGAGATCGGCACAGCCCGGCACGCGAGCGGGGCGCGGGACGATGGGCAGCGCACCGGCCAGGCGCGAGATCGGTCGGCGCGGCGGGCCGTGTGGTGCCGGTTGCACGCCGACTAGCCCGGCCCACGCTGTTTACGATAGAATTCCCGGTCCGAGGCGTGTACTCGACCGCAACCGCGGCCGCGGTACGCCCTTGGCCGGTCCGGCAGGCTCCTCGCGGCGCCCGCGGGAACGGCGGGAGATTCGCCAGAGAAGTCCCCGCGCGCGGGGATTTTTCGTTTGCGACGGCAGCGATGCCGGTCGCCGGAAGAATGGGCCGCGGGCCCATTTTTTATTTGTGAAGGCGGCAGGGAGCGAGGGCCTGGCGATGCTCAGGGATACGCTGACGGCGTTGCTGCAGCCGGTGGTCGAAGGGCTGGGTTACGAACTCTGGGAACTCGAGTACCTGCCGGGCCGCGGCAATGCGTTGCTGCGCATCTACATCGATACGGAGGCCCACGAGGGCATCACGGTCGACGACTGCGAGCGGGTGAGCCGCGCGACCAGCGACACGCTGGACGCGGCGGACCCGATCCCGGGCAACTACACGCTCGAGGTGTCCTCGCCGGGCATCGAGCGACCGCTACGGACGGCGCGTCACTTCGCGCCGTACGCGGGCGAGCAGGTGTTCGTGGAGATGACGCAGCCGATCGACGAGCGACGCCGGTTCAAGGGCCGGCTGGTGGCGGCGGACGAGGCGACGATCGACGTCGAGGTGGACGGCCGGATGCACCGGCTGCCGATTTTGGGAATCCGGAAGGCGCACCTGGCGCCGGACCTTTGAGCGCTGGGAAGAGGACGACGAACGATGAACAAAGAGATCCTGATGGTCGTGGACGCCGTCTCGAACGA
Organism: Steroidobacteraceae bacterium; assembly: GCA_036377475.1. Classification (GTDB taxonomy): domain Bacteria; phylum Pseudomonadota; class Gammaproteobacteria; order Steroidobacterales; family Steroidobacteraceae; genus RPQJ01. The sequence continues at coordinate 2,966 of DASUYI010000426.1, forward strand.
GAAGGGCGTCGAGAAGGACATCATCTTCGAGGCGCTCGAAGCCGCGCTCGCGTCCGCCACGCGCAAGAAGTACGGTGAGGAGATCGACGTCCGCGTGTCGATCAACCGCAAGACCGGCGACTACGACACGTTCCGGCGCTGGAAGGTGTTCGCCGACGACTCGACCGAGCTCGAGTTCCCGGACAAGGAACTGCGTCTCGAGGACGCGCTCGACGTGTCGCAGGAAGCCGAGCCCGGCGGCTACGTCGAGGTGCCGCTGGAATCGGTCGCGTTCGGCCGCATCGCCGCGCAGACGGCCAAGCAGGTCATCGTGCAGAAGGTGCGCGAGGCTGAGCGCGCCCAGGTCGTGGACCTCTACAAGGGCCGGGTCGGCACGCTGGTGTCGGGGCTCGTCAAGCGCGTCGACCGCAACGGCATCTTCGTCGACCTCGGCGGCAATGCCGAGGGCTTCATCCCGCGCGAGGCGATGATCCCGCGCGAACCGGTCCGCACGCAGGACCGCATCAAGGCGTTCCTCAAGGACGTGCGGTCCGAACCGCGCGGCCCGCAGCTGTTCCTGTCGCGCACCGCGCCGGAATTCCTGATCGAGCTGTTCAAGCTCGAGGTGCCCGAAGTCGGGCAGGGCCTCATCAACATCCTCGGCGCCGCGCGCGACCCGGGCGCTCGCGCGAAGATCGCGGTCCGCTCGAACGACCCGCGCATCGACCCGGTCGGTGCCTGCGTCGGCATGCGCGGCTCGCGCGTGCAGGCGGTCTCGAACGAGATCGCCGGCGAACGCGTGGACATCATTCCGTACGACGACAACCCGGCGCAGTTCGTGATCAACGCGATGCAGCCGGCCGAAGTGAGCTCGATCGTCGTCGACGAGGAGTCGCATTCGATGGACATCGCGGTCGCGGAGGAAAAGCTCTCGCAGGCGATCGGCCGCGGCGGCCAGAACATCCGGCTCGCCTCCGAGCTGACCGGCTGGAAGCTCAACATCATGAGCGAGCAGGCCGCGGAGGAAAAAAGCGAGACCGAGCAGAAGTCGCTGCGCGAACTGTTCATGCAGCAGCTCGACGTCGACGAGGACGTCGCGGGCATCCTCGTGCAGGAAGGCTTCTCGAGCATCGAGGAAATCGCCTACGTGCCGCAGGCGGAGATCGCGGGCATCGAGGAGTTCGACGAGGAGATCGTGCAGGAGCTGCGCAACCGCGCACGCGACGTGCTGCTCACGCAGGCGATCGCGAGCGAGGAAACCCTCGAGAAGGCCCCTGCGGCCGACCTGCTCGAGGTCGAGGGCATGGACGATGCACTGGCCGCGGAACTCGCGCGCCACGGCATCGTCACGCGCGAGGATCTCGCCGAGCAGGCGATCGACGACCTGGTCGAGATCCCGGATCTGGACGAGAAGCGTGCCGGCGAGCTGATCCTCGCCGCGCGCAAGCATTGGTTCGAACAGGGCCAGCAGGCGTGAGCGGAGGTCTGATTACATGGCAGAAGTGACGGTCACGCAGTTCGCCGAGGTCCTGAAGGTTCCGGTCGAGAAGCTGCTCGTGCAGCTCGGCGAGGCCGGGATCCGCGTCGGCGGCGCGAACGACATCATCAGCGACGAGGCCAAGATGGAACTCCTGACGCACCTGCGCCGCGCGCACGGTCGCCAGGAGGACGCCGCGGCTCCGCGCAAGATCACGCTGCAGCGCAAGTCTCAGCAGGAAATCAAGCTCGCCTCGACACAGGGCCGGGCCCGCACGGTCGCGGTCGAGGTGCGTCGCAAGAAGACGTACCTCAACCGTTCGGTGATCGAGGAAGAGCAGCGTCATCGCCAGGAAGAGTTCGACAAGCAGCGCAACGCCGAGGAAACCGAGCGCCGCGAGCAGGAACGCATTGCGGCCGAGCGCGTCGCCGTCGAGCAGCGCGAGCGTGACCGCATCGAGGCCGAGCACCGCCGCGTCGAGGAAGAGCAGGCCCGCCAGCGCGCCGAGGCGGATGCCCGCGTCGCGGCCGAGGAAGCCGCACGTGAGCGCACCGAACGGGAGCGCGCCGACGCCGAGCGCAAGGCGCTCGACACGGTGCAGCCGCCGACGACGCGGCCGATCGGCATCCGCGTGATCCGTCCGCCGGAGCCGACGCCACCCGCGCCGCCGCGACCGGCGCAGCCACCCGCCGGGTCCGGCAAGTACGGCCGGCGCGAGCTGCACGTGTCCGCCGACGCCCGGGCGAGCTTCAAGAAGAAGCAGCAGCCCGCGGGCCGTTTCCGTCGCTCGGGCCACGTGCAGGTCGAGACGCGCCACGGCTTCGTCGAGCCCACGGCGCCGGTCAAGCGCGACGTCCAGATTCCCGAGACGATCACGGTGGGCGAGCTCGCCAACCGCATGGCGATCAAGGCCAACGAAGTCATCAAGACGATGATGAAGATGGGCGTGATGGCCACGATCAACCAGCCGATCGACCAGGACACCGCGACGCTCGTGGTCGAGGAGTTCGGCCACACGGCCATCGCGCTGAAGGAAGACCAGCTCGAGGATCAGCTGCTCGCGACGGCGGGCGACGTCGAACTGCTGCCACGGCCGCCGGTCGTGACCATCATGGGCCACGTCGACCACGGCAAGACCTCGCTGCTCGACTACATCCGCCGCAGTAAGGTCGCGGCCGGGGAGGCCGGCGGCATCACCCAGCACATCGGCGCGTACCAGGTCGAAACGCCGAAGGGTCCGATCACGTTCATCGACACGCCGGGCCATGCCGCGTTCACCGCGATGCGGGCCCGCGGTGCGAACGTCACCGACATCGTGATCCTGGTGGTGGCGGCCGACGACGGCGTCATGCCGCAGACGATCGAGGCGATCCAGCACGCGCGCGCGGCCGAAGTGCCGATCGTCGTGGCGGTCAACAAGATCGACAAGCACGACGCCGACCCCGATCGCGTCCGCAACGACCTCGGCAAGCAGAACGTGATCCCGGAGGCCTGGGGCGGCGACGTGATGTTCGTCAACGTCTCGGCCAAGACGGGCGAGGGCATCGATTCGCTGCTCGAATCCGTGCTGCTGCAGGCCGAGGTGCTCGACCTCAAGTCGCCGACGGCCGGCCTGGCCGTGGGCGTGGTGCTCGAATCGAGCATCGAGAAGGGCCGGGGCCCCGTGGCGACCGTGCTGGTCAAGCGCGGCACGCTCAAGACCGGCGACCCGATCATTGCGGGCCAGGAGTTCGGCCGCGTGCGCGCGTTGTTCGACGCGCTGGGCAAGCAGGTCCAGCAGGCGGGCCCCGCCGTGCCGGTGCAGGTCCTCGGGTTGTCGGATGCGCCGAACGCGGGCGACGATCTCATGGTCGTCGAGAGCGAGCGCAAGGCGCGCGAGGTCGCGCTGTACCGCCAGGGCAAGTACCGCGACGTGCGTCTCGCCGGCGCGGCGAAGAAGGTCGAGGACGTGTTCTCGCAGATGGGCGAGGCGGCCGGTCAGACCGTCAACGTCATCGTCAAGGCGGACGTGCAGGGCAGCGCCGAGGCGCTGCGCGACGCACTGTCCAAGATCGGCACCGACGACGTGTCGGTCAAGGTCATCGCGAGCGGCGTCGGTGGCATCACCGAGTCCGACGTTTCGCTGGCGGCCGCCTCGCGCGCGCGCGTGATCGGCTTCAACGTCCGCGCCGACGGCGCGGCACGTACGGCGATGAAGGACCAGGGCGTCGAGGTGAACTACTACTCGATCATCTACGAGGCGCTCGACGACATGCGCGCCCTGGTCTCCGGCATGTTGAAGCCCGAGATCAAGGAGCAGATCGTCGGTCTCGCCGAGGTGCGCGAGGTGTTCCGCTCGAGCAAGTTCGGCACGGTCGCGGGCTGCCTCGTGACCGAGGGCTTCATCAAGCGGGGCAATCCCGTGCGTGTGTTGCGCGACAACGTGGTCATCCACCAGGGCGAGCTCGACTCGCTGCGTCGCTTCAAGGACGACGTGGGAGAAGTCCGGGCCGGCACCGAGTGCGGCATCGGCGTCGTCAAGTACAACGACATTCGCGTCGGCGACCAGATCGAGTGCTTCGCGCGCGTCGAAGTGGCGCGCACGGCCTGAGCGGGCCCGATGCCACGCGAGGTCCCACGCGCGCGACGGATCGCCGAACAGGTGCAGCGCACCCTGTCGCAGCTGCTGCTGCGCGAGGTGCGCGACCCGCGGTTGAAGCCGATGACCGTGACGCACGTGAAAGTCTCGCCCGACCTGACGCACGTCTGGGTCAAGTACACGCTGCTCGCGGGCGACTCGCACGACCCGCTGCAACGCGAGATCCTCGATGAAGCCGCGGGCTACCTGCGGGGTCCGCTCGGCCGCACGTTGCGTCTGCGCGTCGCACCGCACCTGCACTTCGCGCCCGACGAGGAGCTCGAGCGCGGCAACCGGCTCGAAGAGCTGATCACGCGCGCGGTGCGCGAGGACCGTGAGAAGGGCCCGCCTCCCGACGCCGAGGACGCCGAGGCGCATTACGACTCCGACGACGACTCCGGCGACGACGCCATCGCAGACGATCGCCCGTGACCGCAGCAGCAACCGCGAACCCCGCGCGCAAGCGCTGGCGGGCGGTGGACGGGATCGTTCTGCTCGACAAGCCGCAGGGTCTTTCATCGACGCAGGCGCTGCAACGCGTGCGACGGGCGCTGCAGGCCGAGAAGGCCGGACACGCCGGCACGCTCGATCCCATGGCGACCGGCATGCTGCCGCTCTGTTTCGGCCAGGCGACCAAGGCGTGCGGGGAGCTGCTCGGCCAGCGCAAGGCCTACCGTGCCACGGTCCTGCTCGGCGCGGCCACCGACACGGGTGATACGGAAGGCCAGGTCGTGGAGCGGCGCGACGTGCCGGTCGCGCTGTCGCCGGCCGCGATCGAGGCCGCGCTCGCGGGACTGCGCGGTGAGCGGCTCCAGGTGCCGCCGATGTATTCGGCGCTCAAACGCGGTGGTCGGCCGCTCTACGAGCTCGCCCGGCGTGGCGAGACCGTCGAGCGGGCCGCGCGGCCGATCACGATCGATCGGCTCGAACTCGTAGCAGCGGCGGAGGGCAGTCTCGAGATCGAGATGACCTGCTCGAAGGGCACCTACGTGCGCGTGCTCGCGGCGGACATTGCGGCTCGCCTCGGCACGCTCGGACACCTAGGTGCGCTGCGACGACTCCAAGTCGAACCTTTC
>DASUYI010000427.1:0-3189 GCA_036377475.1 Steroidobacteraceae bacterium
CTCCGGCTTCTCGAGGAAGTCGAGCACCCGGTTCGTGTCGTCCACGCCCACGACGCCGAATTCGCGCGCACGCTCGACCGGCACCTCGACCACGCCCACCGTGATGTCGGCCTCCTTCTCGACGTGGAAGCCGATCATCGGGCCGTAGTCCATCTTGTAGATGTGGTCTCCGGCGAGCACCAGCACGTGCAGCGGCCGGTGCGCGCGGATCAGATCCATGTTCTGCCACAGCGCGTCGGCCGTGCCCTGGTACCACTCGGGCCCGAGTCGCTGCTGCGCCGGAATGATCTCGATGAACTCGCCGAATTCGCCGCGCAGGAAGCCCCAGCCCTTGCCGATGTGCTGGATCAGCGAATGCGCCTTGTACTGCGTGAGCACGGAAATCTGGCGGATGCCGGAGTTGAGGCAGTTCGAAAGCACGAAATCGATGATCCGGAACTTGCCACCGAACGGCGCCGCGGGCTTGCAGCGATCCTCGGTCAGCTGCTTGAGGCGCTCACCGCGCCCGCCGGCCATGATCACGGCCAGCGTGCCACGCGTGAGGCGGCTCAGGTACCGCCGCGGGGCGAACACGCGGTGCTGTTCCGTCGACATCCTTAGGCCCTGGCTCCTCGAAGCGCTGTGTGCCCGATGTTACATAGTCGCCGGTTGCAGCAATACCGCGCCGCGTCGATAGCAGGCACTGGATTGTAGTGTTGACTTCATACTAGTGTTTGATGCCTAATATGATGCACCGTACAGGGGAGCGAACCGCATGGTTCGGGACGAATCATTACCGGTCGCGGCGTCGGAGTCCGAGTCCGCCGCGGACGTGCAGGCACGCAAGTTCCAGCGTGAACTCAGCGCCGGCCTGACTGCGCTGGTCCTGCTATCCGTGCTGGCCGAGGCCGAGTCCGACCTCTACGGCTACGAGATAGCCCGGCGACTGAGCACCGAAGCGTTGCCGTCGACGCCGTTCAAGCAAGGCGCGCTGTACCCTGTGCTGCGGAACATGAGCAGTGCGGGACTGCTCTCGAGCCGCGTGGTGCCGTCGTACTCGGGCCCGCCCCGTCGCTATTACCGGATCACGCCGCTGGGACGCGAAGTCCTCGCGGCCTGGCGCGAGACGTGGCTCAGCACCCGCGCCTTCGTCGATACCGTCGTCCAACCGACCGCCGCACAGGAGACTTCGTCATGACGGCCGCGACGCCGCGCACCGTCGAGCAATACCTCGACCTGCTCCGCACCGAACTGCAGGGAGCCGACCCGGCTCTGGTCCAGGACGCGCTCTACGACGCCGAAGAACACCTGCGCGCGGAACTCGCGCAGAACCCGGGGGAGACGGAGGAAACCATGCTGGGCCGCATCGTCGCGAGCTACGGCGCCCCCGACGAGGTGGCGGACGCATACCGGACGAACGAAGTACGTGTGCAGGCGGCGCTCCGCACGCCGCCGCCGAAACCGACCCGTTCGGCGATCGGTCGCTTCTTCGCGGTCTATTCCGATCCGCGCGCTTACCTGAGCATCGCCTACATGCTGCTCGCGCTCGCGACCGGCATCCTCTACTTCACGTTCACGGTCACCGGCTCGGCGCTCTCGGCGGGCCTTGCGATCCTGATCATCGGCGTGCCGTTCTTCCTGCTGTTCATCGGCACGGCGCGCGTGCTCGCGCTCGCCGAGGGACGCATCGTCGAATCGATGCTCGGCGTGCGCATGCCGAGACGACCCGTGCATCCCGGCCCGACGGTCGGCCTGTGGACGCGCATCGTCGAGATGATCAAGGACCCGCGTACCTGGGGCACGCTGCTCTACCTGGTCGCGATGCTGCCGCTCGGCGTCTTCTACTTCACGTTCGCGGTGGTGGGCGTCGTCGTGTCGATTGCGCTTTTCATCGCGCCGATCGTGGTGCTGCTGCACGTCACGGGCATCATCACGATCGACGGCCAGGTCGGCGGACCCAATGCCGCGTGGTTGCCGCTGATCTCGATCTTGGGGATAGTGCTGCTCACCATCACGCTGCACCTGTCCCGGGGCATCGGCTACATGCATGGCCAGTTGGCGAAATTCCTGCTGGTGCGTCCCGCACCCACGGCGGACGAGACCGTCGCGGCCTGAGCGCCTGCGTCACGCGGCGGTGAACGCGCTGGTGCTCGCCGTCGTCGTGGCAGGCTGCCACGCCGAAACGGCGGCGACCGGAACGACCACGACCGACGAGACGGCGCGTGCGGACGCCGCGGTCCTGACGCCGGAATCGACGCGGCCGGCCACGTTGAATGCCGCCGACGCCCTCTGCCGCCCGGCCGGCGCGGGCTTCCTGCGAGCGAAGCTGCAGGGCGCCATCGAGGCCGAACTCGACTGGTCGAGTCCCGGCACGCCCCAGTGCATCGGCGGCCCGCGCCCGACCCTGGACGGGCTGCGTCTGGTCTTCAAGGGCAAGGCCGGCGCGGACCCCCTGCTCGTGATCATCGGCGTCGGCGTCGGCGAGACCGTCACGGCCGCGCGCAACGTGCCAGCCAGCGTCACGGTCGTTCGCGAAGGGGCCGGCGAGTTCTTCGCGACGCAGGGTGACGACAAGTGCGCGGTCGACGAACTCACGCAGGAACCCGTCGCCGGCCACGACGGTCGATACCGGCTGTCCGGTCGTGGCTACTGCACGCAACCGGCGCGCGCCGTCGGCGACGACACCGGTGCCGTCCTGGTGTCGAGGTTCGACGTCGATGCCGTAGTCGAATACCCACGGAGCCCGTGACGCATGTCTGATGTCCGCAGGGCACGGCTGCCCGGCGCGCTCCTGTGTTTCGTCCTGTCCGCGCCCGTCGCGGGCGTTGCGGACGGGCCCCGCAATGCCTTGCCGTTGAGCGCCTACCCGCGGGAGCTCATCGCGATCGAAACGCGCGCGAGCTTCCGGCGGCGGCTCTTCGACGCGTGGCGCGCCGAGTCGCGGGCCGCGCGTCGAAGAGCCGCCGCCGGAAGCTCGCGCGCGTTTCGATGGCGATGCGCTCCCGCGGATAGGCGCTCAACGGCAAGGCATTGCGGGGCCCGTCCGCAACGCCCGCAACGGGCGCGGACAGGACGAGGCACAAGACGGCTCCGAGCAGCCGTGCACTGCGGACATCGGACATGCGTCACGGGCTCCGGGGGTATTCGACCACGGCGTCGACGTCGAACCGGGATACCAGGACGGCACCGCTGTCGTCGCCGACGGCGCGC
>DASUYI010000428.1:0-3580 GCA_036377475.1 Steroidobacteraceae bacterium
TCGTCTGCTGTGCTGCGCCAGCCTACCTCGAGCGCACGGCGGCGCCGCTCGCGGTCCCGTCGGACCTCGCGCGGCACGAGTGCCTGAGTTACGCCAACGTGGGCCTGCCGAACGCCTGGCGGTTCGCCGACTCGGAGGTTGGGGCGGAAGACGTCACGGTACGCATCGCGCCGCGGCATCGCGCCAACAACGGCCAGATGCTCGCGTCGCTCGCCACGCAGGGGCTCGGCATCGTCTACGCGCCCGACTTCATCGTCGCCGAGGAAATTCGTGCCGGACGACTCGTGTCGTTGTTGCCGGGATACCGGCCACCGCGCTCACCGATCGCGGCGGTGTATCCGAGCCGGCGGCACCTGTCCGCGAAAGTGCGCGTCATCGTCGACTACCTCGCGCGACGCTTCGCGCGCGAGCAGCCGTGGCAACTGGACGGGGACGACGGCCTCGGCCCGACCCCGGATCAGTGATCGTGGCCGTGTTCGGGACCGGCGTCGGCGGTCCAGGTGGGGTCCTCGAAGTACTTGCCGTACGCGTTCAGGGCGCCGTGCACGAGTCTCGCACCGTCGTGCCGGGACCTCGCAGGATCGCCGCCGCGCAACAGCGCGACGCCCTGCAGCAGGTCGCCGACGACGTAGTGCAGCTGCGCGTCCGCGGCGGGCGGCAGCTTGCATTGCGCCACGATCGTGTTCACTTCACGCTCGATGCGTGCGGCGAGCGCCGTGTATTGCGCGTCCGTCTCGCGACCCTCGTGGATCGCCGGGTGGTCCGCGTCGAACGCGGCGCGAATCGCGGCCATGCCGGTCCGCAACGGCGCATCGGTCGGCCAGCGCTTGCCGTCCTGCAACTCGAGTTTGGTGACGAGCGCGGTGGCCCCGTCGTGTCGGTGCTGCTCGTGTGCCGGATCGGATTCGCCGCCGACGGCCGCTCCGGAGGCGACGACGCTCAGACAGGCAAGCAAAGTAAACAGCCGGGTGACGCGCATGACAGTGCCCTTTATGGTGCCGGACGCTGGAATTCTACGGCGTCGGCACCGTTCCGCCTTGACTCAGAACAAGCGCTCGAACATCGATGCCACTGCCCGCCACGCCACGTCCAGGTTGCTGCCGGTCTTGGCCGCCAGCCAGAGCAGGCCGCCGAGGTAGCCGGCCGCTGCGACCGTGAACACGTAGCCCAGCAGCAAGAGGGCGCCGTCGCGCTCGGTCAGGCCGAGACAGAGCAGGATGATCGCGATGGCCGGCAGCGTGTTGTTGAACGGCACGAGTGGGAGCGGGATCATGAGCAATAGCACGGCCATCGACAGCACGATGCCGTTGACGCTGTTGATGCCGTCGGTCGCGGTGAGCCTGAGCATCCGGGGCCGGACCAGGTGCTCGAATTGAGCGGCCGCGCGTGCCGCGCGCTCGAGCACCAGCTGCACGGTGTCGCCCGGCAATGCGCGATCGAGCATCCGGTCCGGCAGCCAGGGCACGCGGTTCTTCACGATTGCCCACGCGATCACCAGCATCGGTGCGCCGAGTGCGGTGCTCATGAAGGGCACCGTCACGGGCAGCACGAACGGCACCGCCAGGATCGCGCAGAAGATGAGCAGACCCTGTTCGCCGACGAGTCCGAGCAACTCGCGCAACGTGACCTCGTGGCCGGACACGGTTGCGCGGGTGGCGTCGAGGGCTTGGGACAGGCGGACTTCCGCATTGCGGAACTGGACGGTAGTCATGCGTGCACAGGTTACCCGGCGAGCCGCGAATTGACCGCAAGCCGTTTCCACCTCACGTGGTTGACGGCCGCCGCGGATCGGGCAAGCTCTGCCTCATGCCAACGCACACGACCCTCTGGATAGGGACGCGCAAGGGCATGTTCGCCTTGCGCGCAGATGCGCGACGACGCGGCTGGAAGCTGGTCGGGCCGCAGTTCCTCGGGCACGTGATCCACCATGTCGTGCAGGATCCGCGCGACGCGAAAATCGTGCTGGCGGCGGCCAAGACCGGCCATCTCGGACCGACCGTGTTCCGCTCGACGAACCGCGGTCGCACCTGGAAGGAGGCGAAACGACCGCCAGCGTTCCGCAAGGCCGCCGAAGGCGAGACGTTGCGCGCGGTCGATGCCGTGTTCTGGCTGACGCCCGGCCATCCGCGCGAGAGCGGCACCTGGTATGCCGGCACGTCGCCGGCCGGCCTGTTCCGAAGCGAGGATGGCGGCGAGACCTGGGATCCGGTGGCCGGTTTCAACGACCACCCGATGGGAACGCGACCTGGATCCAGGGGCCCGGTTCGCCGATCGGCCAGCTGCTGCACTCGGTGCGCGTCGATCCGCGCGACCCGCGGCACTTGTATCTCGGCGCGTCGAGCGGCGGGGTCTTCGAGTCGGTCGACGGCGGCGGCGACTGGCGACCGCTCAATGCCGGGGTTGCCGCGGACTTCCTGCCGGACCCCGAACCGCAGTACGGTCACGATACCCATTGCCTGGACCAGCATCCGACGCATCCTGACCGCCTGTACCAGCAGAACCACTGCGGCATCTATCGACTCGACCGGCCGGGCGAACGATGGCTTCGCATCGGCACGGCGATGCCGCGCAAGGTCGGCGACATCGGCTTCCCGATCGTGCTGCACCCGACCGACCCGGAACGCGTGTGGGTGTTTCCGATGGACGGCACGTCGGTCTGGCCGCGCACGTCTCCCGGCGGCAAGCCCGCCGTGTACACGACCTCGAACGGCGGCAAGTCCTGGCAGCGACTCGATCGCGGGTTGCCTGAAGAACAGGGTTGGTTCACCGTGTTGCGCCAGGCGATGTGCGCAGATGCCGAGGTCAAGAAGCTCGGGCTCTATTTCGGCACGACGTCGGGCGAAGTCTGGGCGAGCCGCAACGAAGGCGAATCCTGGAACTGCATCGCCCGTCACCTGCCGCAGATCTTTTCCGTGACGGCCGCGCCCGACGGTTGAACTCCGGGGCGCGCAGGAGCGAAGCGTGAGCGCCACCTCGACCGACACGATACGGACGCGCGTCGCGAGTCCGCTGCGTTCGTACACCGACGGTCGATCGGTGGTCGAAGCGCGCGGTACCACGGTGCGCGACGTGCTCGCCGATCTCGACCGTCGCTACCCGGGCATGCGGTTCCGCATGATCGACGAGCAGGACCGCGTGCGCACGCACATCCGCCTCTACGTCGACACGGTCCCCGTCGAATCGCTCGATCACCGCGTCGAACGTGGCCAGACGCTGCACCTGATCTGCGCACTCAGCGGCGGGTGAGAAGCCGTGACGCTCTCGTCGGCCGAACGCGAGCGATACCAGCGCCACCTCACGCTCGAGGAAGTCGCCCTTGCGGGACAGGAGAAGCTCAAGGCGGCGCGCGTGCTCGTGGTCGGCGCAGGCGGTCTGGGATCACCGTCCACGCTCTACCTCGCGGCTGGCGGGGTCGGCACCCTCGGCATCGTCGATTGCGATCGCGTCGATGCGTCGAACCTGCAGCGCCAGATCCTCTTCGACACCGCGAGCGTCGGACGGCCGAAGGTCGAGGCCGCGCGTGACCGGCTCCGTGCGCTCAATCCGTACGTCGAGGTCGTGGTGCACGACCTCGAGGTGC
>DASUYI010000429.1:0-5717 GCA_036377475.1 Steroidobacteraceae bacterium
CGGCGCCTCGGTGTGCGTGGTGATGAGCGCGGAGGAGGCCGCGCGGCGCAAGCTCCAGCCGCTGGGCATCTTCCGCGGCTTCGCGGTGGCTGGCTGCGAGCCCGACGAGATGGGCATCGGGCCGGTGTTCGCGGTGCCGAAACTGCTCGAGCGACACGGCCTCACCATCGACGACATCGACCTCTGGGAACTCAACGAGGCGTTCGCGAGCCAGCTGCTGTATTGCCGTGACGCGCTCGGCATCCCGGACGCGCGCCTCAACGTGTCGGGCGGCTCGATCGCGATCGGCCATCCGTTCGGCATGACCGGCGCGCGCTGCGTGGGGCACCTGATGCACGAGGGCAGGCGCCGCGGGGCACGGTACGGCGTCGTGACGATGTGCGTGGGCGGTGGCATGGGCGCCGCGGGTCTGTTCGAGATTTACGGCTGACGTTAGTCTGATTGTCTGTATGACCGTGTGCGGACGGCGACTATGAGCTGCCGTCCGCGTGCGGCGCGAGAACGAGATGCAACTCGACTTCACCGACCAGGACCTGGAATTCCGCGACGAGGTGCGTCGCTTCATCGCAGAGCACTATCCCGCCGAAGTGCGCGAGCGCCAGCAGCATGGGCTCGAGTTGCGCAAGCAGGATTACCTCGCGTGGCACCAGGCGGTGGCGCGCCGCGGCTGGTCGGTCCCCGCGTGGCCGGTCGAGTACGGCGGCACGGGCTGGACGCCGACGCAGCGTTACCTCTGGAACGAGGAACTCGCGCTCGCCGACACGGTGCCGATCATCTCGTTCGGTACGGGTCTCGTCGGTCCGGTGATCTACACGTTCGGCACCGCCGAACAGAAGGCGCGCTTCCTGCCGGACATCGTCGCGGGCACCGTCTGGTGGTGCCAGGGTTACTCGGAGCCCGGCGCCGGCTCCGACCTCGCCTCGCTGCAGACACGCGCGGTCCGCGAGGGCGAGCACTACGTCGTCAACGGACAGAAGACCTGGACCACGCTCGGACACTTCGCCGACTGGGGTTTCTTCCTGGTCCGCACGGATCCCAGGGCGCGCAAGCAGGCGGGCATCAGTTTCCTGTTGATCGACATGCGCAGCCCCGGCGTCACCGTGCGCCCGATCATCACGCTCGACGGCACGCACGAGGTGAACGAGGTGTGGCTCGAAGACGTCCGCGTGCCCGTCGAGAATCGCATTCACGAGGAGAACCAGGGCTGGACCTGCGCCAAGACGCTGCTCGCGCACGAGCGCGGCGGCATCGCCATGGTGTCGCGATCGAAGGTGGCGCTGACGTGCCTGCGCGACCTCGCGGCGAGCGTCGTCGAGCGTGGTCGGCCGCTGCTCGAAGACCCGGCATTCCGCCGCAAGCTCACCGGCATCGAGGTCGACCTGCTTGCGCTCGAATACACCGAGTTGCGGATGCTGGCGGCGGAAACGGCCGGCAACGTGCCCGGTGTCGAAGTCTCGATGCTCAAGATCCGCGGCACCGAGTTGCAGCAGCGGCTCAACGAACTCGCGCTCGAGGCCGTGGGCCCGCACGCGGCGCTGCGCGTGCGCGCGACGCTCGCGGCCGGTGCTGGGCCAGTCGCCATGCCCGCGGCCGTGGACGTCGCGGACACGTACTTCAACATGCGCAAGACCTCGATCTTCGGCGGGTCGAACGAGATCCAGCGCAACATCCTGGCCAAGTCCGTGCTCGGGCTCTGACGCCACTTCACGCAGCAGGAAGATCATCGGTGGATTTCAGTTTCACGCCCGAGCAGGAGATGTTGCGCGAGAGCCTCGCGCGGTACTTCGCGGACACGTACTCGTTCCCACGGCGCCAGGCGATGGTTCGCTCGGCGCAGGGTTGGGCGCCCGGGGCCTGGCGCGGCCTCGCGGACGACCTGGGCGTGCTCGGCGCCGGCTTCGATCCGGACGTCGGGGGCCTCGGCGGTGGCGCCGTCGAGCACCTGGTCGTCATGGAGGAGATCGGCCGCGCGCTCGCGATCGAACCCTATCTCGAGACCGCCGTGCTCGGGGGCGGCCTGCTGCGCCGGTGGGATTCGCCGCGTGCCCGCGAGTGGATCGAACGCATCGTCGGGGGCGAGGTCCGCCTCGCGTTCGCCCATCTCGAGCCGCCGGCACGGTACGACCTGCAGCACGTCACGACGCGTGCGACACGCCAGCCGGACGGCTGGGTGCTCGACGGGCTCAAGGACGCGGTGCGCGGCGCGCCGTTCGCGACGCATCTGCTCGTCACCGCACGCACCAGCGGTGACGATCGCGACCGGCGTGGCGTGGCCACCTTTCTGGTGGCGGCCGACGCCGCGGGATTGACGCTGCGCCGTTATCCCACCGTGGACGGCAGCCTCGCCGCCGACGTGTGCCTGGCGGGCGTCCGCGCCGACACACTGGGTTCCGACGACGGTTTCGACGCGCTCGAGGCCGCAGTCGACGAGGCAATTGCCGGGCTGTGCGCGGAGGCCGTCGGTGTGATGCGCCGGTTGCTGGCCGACACCGTCGAGTACACGAAGCAGCGCCGGCAGTTCGACGCGCCGATCGCGGCCAACCAGGTCCTGCAGCACCGGATGGTGGACATGTACACGAGGGTCGAGCAGGCGGTTTCGATGACGTACCTGGCGACGCTGAGCCTGTCGCGCCCGCCGGCGCAGCGCATGCGCGCCGTGTCGGCCGCCAAGGTCTTCGTCGCCGAGGCCGCGCGGTTCGTCGGCCAGGCCGCGGTCCAGTTGCACGGCGGCATGGGCATGACCGACGAACTCGCCGTGAGCCATTACTTCAAGCGTGCGACCATGATCGAGTCGCAGTTCGGGTCGGCCGACCACCATGCGCACCGAATCGAGTCACTCGCGCCTGATGCCTGACGCCGGCGGTCTGCACGAGGCCGTGGACACGGCGCCGGCGTGGTTCCGCGCTGCACTCGCGGACGCCCCGGCGCGCGCGACGATCGACGTCGAAGGCGCCGGGATCGAGACGCTGGCCTGGGGCGAGCGCGGTCGTCCCGGCGTGCTGCTGCTGCACGGCTTCACCGCGCACGCGGACTGGTGGACCTTCGTCGCACCGCAACTCGCGACCACGCGGCGAGTGGTCGCGCTTTCGCTGTCCGGCATGGGCCGTTCGAGCTGGCGCGACACGTATTCGCTCGAGCAGTACGCGCGCGAGGCGCTCGCCGTGGCGGAGGGTGCAGGCCTGTTCGAGGCCGCGCGTCCGCCGATCCTCGTCGGACACTCGTTCGGAAGTTTCGTCGCCCGGCAGCTCGGACAGACCGTCGGGCCGCGACTCGGCGGGATCGTGCTGGTCGACGGCGTGATCACCGCGGACGAAGACGACGACGAATACGATGGCGTGCCCCGGCGCGGGCATCGACATCGCGTCTATCCGACCCTCGACCAGGCCATGGCGAGATTCCGCTTTTCGCCACCGCAGCCGTGCGAACACCCGTGGATCGTCGAGCTGCTCGCACGCACGTCGCTGCACCCGGTCCAGGTCGCGACGGGCGCGACCGGCTGGTCGTGGTGCTTCGATCCCGACCTGCGCGCCAAGTTCGGCGGCTTGCCGAATGCGACGGTGCTCGCACCGCCGGCGTGCCCGATGTCGCTGCTGTTCGGCGACCGTTCGGAGCTGCTGACGCCCGCGCGCCGCGCACTGCTGCGGCGTGCCACGCCGCCGCACACACCGTGGATCGAGATTCCGGACGCAGGCCATCACGTGATGGTGGACCAGCCGCTGGCACTCGTCGCCGCGCTGCGCACGCAGCTCGAGGCCTGGCAGCCTGCAGCCGCACCGGACCACGATTAGTCGTCACGAGGAGCGCACACGTGCACACACCGCAGGAACTGCAGGGCCGGATCGGCGAGGAACTCGGCGTCTCCGACTGGTGCCTGATCGACCAGTCGATGATCGACCGGTTCGCGGACCTCACCGACGACCACCAGTGGATTCACGTCGACCGCGAAGCCGCGGCCCGGGGCCCGTTCGGCGCGACCATCGCGCATGGGTTCCTGGTGCTGTCGCTGATGGCGAAGATGACGTCCTCCGCGGGCCTCGAACTCCAGGGCGCGCGCATGGGCATGAACTACGGGTTCGACCGCGTGCGGATCACCAGCGTCGTGCGCGCCGGCGACCGCATCCGCGGGCGCTTCGTGCTCAAGGACCTGGTCGAGCGCCAGCCGGGCCAGTGGCTCATGACGCTCGCGATCACGGTCGAAGTCGAGGGCCAGGCCAAGCCCGCGGTCGTGGCCGAATGGCTCGGCCTGCAGTTCGTCGGGTGAGGAGACACCGCTCATGACCATCCGCTTCGACGGGCGCGTCGCCATCGTCACTGGGGCGGCCGCCGGGCTCGGTCGCTCGCACGCGCTGGCGCTCGCATCGCGCGGCGCCAGGGTCGTCGTCAACGACTTCGGGGGCGACGTGCACGGCACGGGTAGCTCCTCGGAACCCGCGGAACGCGTCGCCGAGGAAATCCGCCGCGCGGGAGGCGAGGCGATCTCGCACGGCGCCGACGTCTCCAATCCCGGGCAGGTCGCGGACATGGTGGGCCGCGCGATCGACCGTTGGCACCGCATCGACGTGCTGATCAACAACGCGGGCATCCTGCGCGATGCGAGCTTCGCCAAGGGCACGCTCGCAGACTTCCGCACCGTGGTCGACGTGCACCTGGTCGGCGCCGCCGTCTGCAGCCAGGCCGTGTGGGGCCACATGCGCAACGCCGGCTACGGCCGCATCCTGATGACCACCTCGACCTCGGGCATCTACGGCAACTTCGGCCAGGCCAATTACGGCGCAGCCAAGACCGGCCTGATCGGGCTCATGAACGTGCTGCAGATCGAGGGGACCAAGTACGGCATCCGGGTCAACGCGTTGTGCCCCTCGGCGGCCACGCGCATGACGGCGGGGCTGCTGCCGGAAGCCGCACTCGCGCTGATGACCCCAGAGTCCGTGACGCCGGCCGCACTGTTCCTCGTGAGCGAGGGCGCACCGTCGCGCACGATCCTCAGTGCCGTCGCGGGCGGGTACTCGCGCATCGTGATCGAGGAGACGCGTGGCGTGTACCTGCCGCAGGCCGAACGCACGCCCGAGGCGATCGCGGCGCGGTTCGACGAAATCACGGACCTCGCGGGCGCGCTGCACAGCGAGGAGCCCGGCGGGCCGGGCCTGCGGTTCCTCAGGCTCGCGGCGGCCGAGGCGGGCGTCACGCTCGGCGGGTTCGGCACGTGAAGGCGCTGCTCAGCGTGCGGTCCGGCGGGCCGGCGACGCTCGTGCTCGACGAAGTGCCGGCTCCCGTGGCCGGGCCCGGCGAAGTCGTGGTCGACGTACACGCGTGTGGCGTCAATTTTCCGGACGCGCTGATCATCGCGGACCGTTACCAGCTTCGGCCACCGCGACCGTTCGCACCCGGCGGCGAGGTGGCGGGAGTCGTGTCCGCGACCGGACCCGGCGTGACCCACGTGCACAGGGGCGATCGCGTGCTCGCCATGCCCGGCGTGGGCGGCATGGCCGAGTCGGTCAAGGTCCCGGCCGCCGCCTGCCATCGCCTGCCCGACGCGATGGGTTTCGAGCACGGCGCCACGCTGATGGCCACCTACGGCACGGTGCACTATGCCCTGGGCCGTCGCGGACAGTTGCAGCCGGGCGAGTCGATGCTCGTGCTCGGTGCCGCCGGTGGCATCGGGCTCGCGGCCGTCGAGCTTGGGCGCGCATGCGGCGCCCGCGTGATCGCGGCCGCCT
>DASUYI010000430.1:0-2398 GCA_036377475.1 Steroidobacteraceae bacterium
GCGCTCGACTTCCGGCACGGTCTTGATCAGGCGATCGGTCTGCTGCAGCAGTGCACGGGCCGCGTCCGTCGAGAGCCCAGGAAGTGTCGTGGGCATGTACAGCAGGTCGCCTTCGTCGAGCTCGGGCATGAACTCCGTGCCGAGCTGCGAGGCCGGCCAGAGCGTCGCGAACATCAGGACGGTGGTGAGCGCGACCACGAGCCACGGCCGACCAAGCGCCAGCATCAGCGCCGGCCGGTAGGCCGCCGCCGCGGCGCGGTTGACCGGATTCGCGCGCTCAGGCCGGATCCGGCCACGCACGAGGTACCAGATCAGCACCGGCACCAGCGTGACCGAGAGCAGCGACGCCGCGACCATCGCGTAGGTCTTGGTGTACGCGAGCGGCGCGAACATCCGGCCCTCCTGCGCCTCGAGCGTGAACACCGGCAGGAACGAGAGCGCGACGATCATCAGCGAAAAGAACAGCGAAGGTCCGACTTCGCGGCAACCTTCGTAGATCGCGTCCATGCGGCGCGACTCGTCCGGCTCGTGCTCCAGTTTCTTGTGCACGTTCTCGATCATCACGATCGCCGCGTCGACGAGCGTGCCGATCGCGATGGCGATGCCGCCGAGCGACATGATGTTGGCGTTGATGCCCTGCGCGTTCATGACGATGAACGCCGAGGCGACCGCGATCGGCGTGACGATCACGACGATCAGGCCGGAGCGCAGGTGGAACAGGAACACGAAACAGACCAGCGCCACGACGACGAACTCGTCGAGCAATTTCCGCTTCAGGTTGTCGACCGCGCGCTGGATCAGCGCGGCGCGGTCGTAGGTCTCGACGATCTCGACACCCTGGGGCAGGCCCGCACGCAGTTCGTCGAGCTTGTGCTTGACCCGCACGATCGTGTCGCGCGCATTGTCGCCGTTGCGCATGACGATCACGCCGCCGACGGCCTCGCCCTCGCCGTCGAGTTCGCCGATCCCGCGGCGCATTTCGGGCCCGAGGCGCACTTCGGCCAGGTCGCGCACGAGCACCGGCGTACCGGCCTCGGTGGTCATCACGGGGATGCGCTCGAGGTCGCCGACGCTCTTCACGTACCCGGTCGCGCGCACCATGTACTCGGCCTCGGCCATCTCGATGACCGAGCCGCCGACTTCCTGGTTGCCGTTGCGGATGGCTTCCTCGACCATCATCAGCGGGATGCCGTAACCGCGCAGCCGCAACGGATCGACCACGACCTGGTACTGCTTGACCATGCCGCCGATCGTGGCGACCTCGGCCACGCCGTCGAGCGCCTGCAGCTCGAACTTCAGGAACCAGTCCTGGATCGAGCGTAGCTGCGCAAGGTCGTGCCTGCCGGTACGGTCCACGAGTGCGTACTGGTAGATCCAGCCGACACCGGTCGCGTCGGGGCCGAGCGAGGGCCGCACGCCCTCCGGCAGTCGTGCCGTCGCCTGGCTCAGGTACTCGAGCACGCGCGAGCGCGCCCAGTAGGGATCGGTGCCGTCCTCGAACAGCACGTTGACGAACGAGTCGCCGTAGAACGAGTAGCCGCGCACGGTCGTGGCGCCGGGCACCGAGAGCAACGCCGTCGTGAGCGGGTACGTGACCTGATCTTCCACGAGCCTCGGCGCCTGGCCCGGGTAGGGCGTGCGCACGATGACCTGTACGTCCGAGAGGTCCGGCAGTGCGTCGACCGGGGTCCGCAGCACCGAGTACGCGCCGATGGCGCACAGCATCAGCGTCAGCAGCAGGACGAGCGGCCGGTTCGCGAGCGAACCACGGATGATCGAGCTGATCATGTCGGTGCCGCCTCACTGACCTTCGTGGCCGGCATGGGGGTCCGGCTGTGCCGCCGGCGCGTCGACGCCCGCGTCGCTCTCGAGCCGTTCGAGGCCCGCGTCGAGGTTCGCCTCGGAGTCGAGCAGGAACTGCGCGGACGTGACGACGAGTTCGCCTTCCTGAAGACCCTCGAGGATGGTCACGCGATCGCCGCTCTCGGGTCCGGGCACGACCTTGCGCGAGGTAAAGCGTCCGTCGCCGAGCGCAACCACGACACGGTCCTGTGAGCCGCCGCGGATGAGCGCGCTGCGAGGGATGTTGAGAGCCTGTTCGCCCGCGGCGCCCATCAGAGTGACGGTGGCGAGCATGTTCGGCTTCATGCCTGCCGGCGGCGCGTCGAGCGTGATGCGCGCGCGCAGCGTACGCGTCTCCATGCTGAGTTCCGGGTAGACGTATTCGACCTGCCCGTGGACTGTTGCACCGGGCAGCGACGGGAAGCGCACCTCCGCGTGCGCGCCGCGCGTGAGCCAGCCCGCCTGCGCTTCCGGTACTTCCGCGATCACCCAGAGGCTGCCGAGTTCCGTGATGGTCATGGCGATCATGTCGGTGCTGACCATCGATCCTTCCCGC
>DASUYI010000431.1:0-2323 GCA_036377475.1 Steroidobacteraceae bacterium
CTCGAGTACCCGCGGTGCGAGCACCGCGCGATTGGCGCCAGTGTCGAGGATGAACCGGTAAGGTCCCTGCCCGTTGACCATCACGGGCGCCAGCACGCGGCCGGCGCGGTCGAGCCGGGTGGGGACCGCGTACGAGGGTTCCTGCCCCAGCGCAGGAGGTGACATCGGCGACGGCTGCGCGACGGCGACCGGCACGCCCGCGCACGCAAGCAGCGCGACGCCGAGCACGACACACCCGAGCGGGTCTGGTCCTGGTCGCTTCATCGGGTCCTTCGAGACTCGATGCAGTGTCGCAGCTTCACCTGCGCCGGTCGAACGGACTGCGATGGAGCGTGGCGCGCGAGCGGCGAAGTGCCGAGCGCGTGCACATTCGCTACGATTCACGGTCGGCGCACCGGGCGCCGCAGACAGGAAGGCGATCGATGGGTCCGCGATCATGAACAGTCCGGCCAATCCCGCCGTGGAACCGCACGCACGCGCGGCACGCGAGTTCGCGAAATCCGGCCGGCCCTCCGAGGCCGAGGCGCAGTGGCGCAAGGTGCTCGAACTTGCGCCGGGTCACGTCGAGGCGGTGCTCGCCCTCGGTATCGGCGCGATCTCGCGGCGCGATCCCGCCCGGGCGATCGAAATCCTGCGCAACACGTCGCGACCCGACCCGATGGCCGAGCTCTACCAGGCGCTCGCGTACAAGCAGCTCGGCAACGTCGATGCCGAATCCGCGGCCGTGACGCGCGCGCTCGAGATCGACCCGTACTTCTTCCCGGCGCTGCTGCACAAGGGGATGTTGCTCGAGCGGCTCGGCCAGCGACGCAACGCGGCCCGCGTATTCCGCGACGTGCTCAAGATCATCCCGCCGCAGGAGCGCCTGAGCGAGGCGTTCAAGGCCGGGGTGCGGCACGCGGAGGCGAGTGTCGCCGAGAACCAGCGGTCGCTCGAGCACCATCTCGACGGGTTGCTCGACGATCTGCGGCGCCGCCACGGGACGCGCGTCGATCGGTTCGAGCGGTCCGTCGAGGTGCTGGTCGGCCGGAAGAAGATGTATCACCCCGAGCCGGTGATGTTTCACTACGCGGACCTGCCGCCGATCCAGTTCTACGATCGCGAGCCGTTCCCCTGGCTCGCCGAAATCGAAGCACGCTCGGATGAGATCCGCGACGAGCTCGTGCAGGTCCTCGCCGAAAGTCGCCCGGAGTTCCGGCCGTACATCCAGTACCCGCCGGGCGCGCCGGTGAATCAGTGGGTCGAGCTGAACAACTCCCCGCGCTGGAGCACCTACTTTCTCTGGGAGCACGGGCACCGGCACGAGGAGCATTGCCGGCAGTGCCCCCTGACGGCCGCAGCACTGGAAGACGTGCCGATGGCGCGGCTCGAGAAGTTTTCGCCGACCGCGATGTTCTCGTGCCTGGAGCCGCGCACCGTCATTCCACCGCACACGGGTGAGACGAACACGCGGCTGATCTGCCACTTGCCGCTGATCATTCCTCCGGGGTGTGCGTTTCGCGTCGGCCACGTCACGCGTGAGTGGCGGTATGGCGAGGCGTTCGTCTTCGACGATTCCATCGAGCACGAAGCGCGTAACGACAGCGACGAGCTCCGGGCCGTGCTGATCTTCGATGTGTGGAACCCCTACCTGAGCACTGCGGAACGCGAACTCGTTGCGGCCGTGGTAAACGGCTTGCGCGACTACTACCAGGCCGACCGGGCCGGCGGCTAGCACCGGCTCGATCCTTCGTCGGAATATTCCTACCCGATCGGGTTGCGCGGCCGCGACAACCCTCGGCTGCAACGCCCTTTCCCAAAGTCCTCCGCTATGTCGTCTGGCCGGCTGCGCTGTGTCTATTCGGCCACAGGCCTTTCAAAGCGCGACGAAGCGTTGTTATTATCAGGCCAATCGAGATCCGGAACACCATCACGGGAGTGTGGGAAGGGTCCGATTTTTCCTGTGGCGGCCGAGCAACCGTGGGGTAGGACACGACGGCCGTAGCAAATCACGAGCCAGAACCTCAGGAGTCAACTGATGGCCAATCCCAATATCAAGCGCGCTGTGCGCGTCGCGCTGGTCGCGGCAAGCACCGGTAGTGCCGCCATGTACGGCGCTGCCACCGTGGCACAGGAGGCGGAACTCGAACAGGTCATCGTGACCGGTTCGCGCATTCCGCAGCCGAACCTCGAAGGCACGAGTCCGGTGTCGCTGATCACTTCGCAGGACGTCGCGATCCAGGGCGTGCAGCAGGTCGAAGACCTGATGAACAACATGCCGCAGGTGTTCGCCGGCCAGGGCGCCATGCTGTCGAACGGTTCGACCGGCACGGCGACGGTCGAC
>DASUYI010000432.1:0-2803 GCA_036377475.1 Steroidobacteraceae bacterium
CAGAACGATGCGGGCCACATGAACGTCTTGTAGTAAAAGCCCGCGACGAAGATCGAGGAGAACAGGCCGTTGAGCGCATTGACGTCGAAACGCAGCGAGGGCCAGCGGTTCTGACTCGCCGCTTCGAGCCCGTCGTACAGCTCGACACCGGTCGCGCGCGTGTTGGGTTCGCGCCGCGGCCCGGTGCGCAACTCCACGAGCGCATTGGGCTCCTCGGGGCCGGCGCTCAGCAATCCGCGGGGCCGGTGATACTTGAACGAGCGGCCGAGCAGGCGCACGCCGTTGGCGACGAGCGCAGAGGCGAGCGTATCGCCGGCGTACCCGACGTATTCCCGACCGTCGAACCGGAAGCGCCGCACGTCGTTGCGGTCGAGCAGACCCCCAGCCGCAAGACGAGCGGGTTGCCGAGCGTCGCTCACGAGGTGGACCCCGTCGGGCGCGCCGGCGTCGCCCGCGTGATCGCGTGCGTGCGCGTGTCGCGCTCGACGACGAGCCAGGCGTGACAGCCCGCGGCATGGAACCACAGCTCGCGGTGCGGTCCGGCCGGGTTGTCCCGGAGGTACGCGTACTCGAAGTACGCTGCCTCGGCCGCGGGATCAGCGGGATCGGGCCGACGCAGCGTCGCATCGCCGAGGTAGGTGAACTCCTCGTGGGTGCGCGGGCCGCAGTGAGGGCAGGGGATCAGCATCGGCGGCGGGTCAGTGCAGGTTGGGCTGGGCGCCCGCGCCTTTTTCGTCGACCAGCCGCCCGGTCGCGAACCGATCGAGCCGGTAAGCCGTCGCGGCCACGTGGGGCTGGTCCGTGGCGAGCAGGTGCGCGAAGCACCAGCCCGACGCGGGCGTTGCCTTGAAGCCGCCATAGCACCAACCCGCGTTGAGGTAGAGCCCGTCGACCGGGGTGCGGTCGATGATCGGCGAGCCGTCCATCGACATGTCCATGATGCCGCCCCACGAGCGCAGGACGCGCACGCGGCTGAGGCACGGGAACAGCGCGACGCCCTCCTCGCAGACCTCCTCGACCGTGGGCAGGTTGCCGCGCTGGGCGTACGAGTTGTACATGTCGATGCTGCCGCCGAACACGAGCCCGCCCTTGTCGGACTGGCTGATGTAGAAATGGCCCGCGCCGAACGTGACGACGCAGGGAACGAGCGGCTTCAGGCCTTCGGAGACGAACGCCTGCAGAACGTGGCTCTCGATCGGCAGTCGCAGCCCCGCCAGCGCCGCGACGCGCGAGCTGTTGCCGGCGCAGGCGAGGCCGACGCGGCGACTCGCGATGAAGCCGCGCGTCGTGTCGACGCCGACCACGGCCCCGCGCTCGCGCCGGATTCCGACGACTTCGCAGTTCTGCAGGATGTCGACGCCGAGCCGGTCGGCCGCACGGGCGAAACCCCAGGCGACCGCGTCATGACGCGCGGTGCCGCCACGCCGCTGCAGCAGTCCGCCGCGGATCGGGACGCGCGCGTTGTCGAAATCCGCCATCGGTATCAGCTTGCGCACGTCCTCGCGGCCGAGGAACTCGCCGTCGACCCCGTGCAGCCGCATCGCGTTGCCCCGGCGCACGAATGCATCGCGCTGCGAGTCGCTGTGGAACAGGTTCAGCACGCCGCGCTGGCTCACCATCGCGTTGTAGTTGAGGTCCTGCTCGAGCCCTTCCCAGAGCTGCATCGACCACTCGTAGAACGGGATGTTGCCCGGCAGCAGGTAATTCGAGCGAATGATCGTGGTGTTGCGGCCGACGTTGCCGCTGCCGATCCAGCCCTTCTCGAGGACCGCGACGTTGCGCAGGCCGTGGTTCTTCGCGAGGTAGTAGGCGGTCGCGAGGCCGTGTCCGCCGCCGCCCACGACGATCACGTCGTAGGACGGCTTCGGCTCGGGATCACGCCAGGCCGGCTCCCAGCGCCGGTGCCCGCTGAGCGCCTCGCCCAGCAGTCGAAATATGGAATAGCGGCGCGCCACGACTCAGGGCCTGTTAACACTGATTGGCATGTGGGGTTGCCCTAGTCCGGCAGGATCGTGCCCTTGTTCATGATGTCGTTGGGGTCGAACGCACGCTTGAGTTTCTCGAGGATGTAATAGGACGAGCCATATTCCTCGCGCACCCACGGCGTGCGCGCCTTGCCCATGCCGTGATGGTGCACGACCGAGCCGCCGAGCTTCAGCGTCTCCTCGCAGATCACGCGGTTGATTTCGCGCCGGTAGCGGGTCACTTCCTGCTCGGGTGGGCACTTCACGTCGTAGTGGTAGATGAAGTACATGTTGGTGCCGTTGACGTAGCTGTGCGACGAATGCCCGCCGGCCACCGTGATGTCCGGCACCTCGGCCCGCAGTCGCCGGAGCGCGTTCTCGTAGATGTCGCAGATCGAACTCCAGTCGGCCGCGACCTCGGTCGTGCGACCCATCGTCTTCGTCTCGAGGATCTCGCGCCGCTCGTTCGCGATCTTGTCCGGACCCCAGTTCAAGTCGGCGAACCACGCCTCGAGGTGGCGTGCATCGACCGGTTCGCATTCGGGAAAGCGTTCGACGATTTCCTGGATGCCGGCGATCGTCGCTTGGACGACCCCAGCGGGGCCTTCGGCCATGAAGAGCAGCACGCAGTCGTCCTCGGCGGCGAACCGGGAAAAATGGAACGCGCCGTCCGGCGGATCGTAGAGGCGCGCGACGGAAGGTCGGTAGCCGGCGACCATGACCTGGCGCAGCGCCTCGAACCCGGTGCGCATGCTCTTGAGCGTCCAGCCGACGAACGTGTCGTTCTGCGGCAGGTGCGGGAACAGCTTCACCGTGACTTCGGTGACGTAGCAGAGCGC
>DASUYI010000433.1:0-5632 GCA_036377475.1 Steroidobacteraceae bacterium
GACCTCGTCGCGCAGGCGCGGGTTGTCCCAGAGGGGGTCGCGGCTCGACACGCGCGGGATGCTGCGGCTCGCGTAAGTGTCGAGCGGCAGCCATTCGAGCGTGCCCGCGTTCCACGGATTGACGTCGACCTTGCCGGCCGGCCGCAGGTGCAGCAGCAGGTCGAGCAGCACGAGCGCGACGCCCGCGGCGAGCACGAACGCGCCGATGGTCGACAGCAGGTTCCACAGTTCCCAGCCGAGCCCGGCCGGGTACGTCCACACGCGGCGCGGCATGCCGAGCAGACCGCTCAAGTGCATCGGGAAGAACGCGGCGTTCATGCCGACGAACATCAGGCCGCACGCCCACTTGCCCATGCGTTCGGACAAAGGCTTGCCGCTGACCATC
This sequence comes from Steroidobacteraceae bacterium, assembly GCA_036377475.1. Taxonomy (GTDB): domain Bacteria; phylum Pseudomonadota; class Gammaproteobacteria; order Steroidobacterales; family Steroidobacteraceae; genus RPQJ01. Next base: position 386 of record DASUYI010000433.1, read on the forward strand.
GGCGCCCAGTAGTAGATGGCCGCGAACACGGGGAACACCATGCCGCCGATCACGACGTAGTGCAGGTGCGCGACGACGAAATACGTGTCGTGGGCCTGCCAGTCGAACGGCACCACGGCGAGCATCACGCCCGTCAACCCGCCGAGCACGAAGATGCCGAAGAAGCCGAGGATGAACCACGTCGGCGTCGCGAGGCGGACGCGGCCGCTGCGCAGCGTCGCGAGCCACGCGAACACCTGGATCCCGGCCGGCACCGACACCGCCATGCTGGCCGCCGAGAACAGGCTGGCGCTCGCGTGCGGCAGCCCCACGGCGAACATGTGGTGCACCCAGAGCGCGAACGACACCAGTCCCGTTCCGAGCAACGCCACGACCACCCAGCGGTAGCCCACGAGCGGACGCTGCGCCATCGTCGCGACGATCATCGACACGAGCCCGGCGCCGGGCAGGAAGATGATGTAGACGTCGGGGTGGCCGAACAGCCAGAACAGGTGCTGCCACAGCACGGGGTCGCCGCCGCGCGCGGCCACGAAGAACGGCCAGTCGAGCGCGCGCTCGAGTTCGAGCAGCGCCGTGGCCGCGATGATCGGCGGAAACGCGAAAATGATCATCGCGCCGACGACCAGCATGGCCCACGCGTAGACCGGCATCTTGTCAAGCGTCATGCCGGGTGGACGGGTCCGGAGAATGCCGACGACGATCTCGATCGCGCCTGCGATTGCCGAGATCTCGATGAAACCGATGCCGAGCAGCCAGAAGTCCGAGCGCAGGCCCGGCGAAAACTCGTAGCTCGTGAGCGGCGGATACATGAACCAGCCACCGTCCGGTGCGAGGTCGAAGAACAGCGTGCCGAAGAAGACGAGCCCGCCGATCGCGTAGGCCCAGTACGCGTAGGCGGACAGGCGCGGGAAAGGCAGGTCACGCGCGCCGAGCATGGCCGGCAGCAGCAGGATGCCGACGGCCTCGATCACGGGCACGGCGAACAGGAACATCATGATCGAGCCGTGCATCGTGAACAGCTGGTTGTACAGGTCGTGCCCGACGAGGTCGTTCATGGGCACGGCCAACTGCGTGCGCATGAGCAGCGCGAGCACGCCCCCGAGCACCAGGAACAGCAGCGCCGTGCCGACGTAGAACAGGCCGATGTGCGTGTTGTTGACCGCGGACAGCAGCCGCCAGCCGCGCGGGGGTTGCCACGCACGCTCGAGGCGCGCCAGCTCGTCCGGCGGTCGCGGCAACGGGTTCGGCAGCGGCCGTACGCGTCCCTCGGCGCTCATTCGAGGCTACTCAGCCACGCGCTGAGCGCACGCAACTCCACGCCGGTGAACTCGCGCGTGGACGGCATGTGGTTGCCGTGCTTCAGGTCCTGCGCGCCCGCAATCCACCCGGCCATCGTGCCCTCGTGATTGCCGAGCACGCCCGCTGCGAGCGAAAGCCGGCTGCCCACGTGCGTGAGGTCGGGCCCGCGTGCGCCCCGGGCGGACGTGCCGCGGATCGTGTGGCACTCGGCGCACTCACCCCGCATGAACGAGTCGCGGCCGAGTGCGAGGAACGGGTCCGCTGGCGCGGTGGCCGGCCGTGCCTGCTGCTGGAGCCAGGCGCGAAACTCGGGCTCCGGCACGACCACGACGTAGAGCGCCATCAGCGCGTGCTGGCCGCCGCAGTATTCCGCGCACTGGCCGCGGTGGACGCCAGGCGCGGAGGCCCGCAGCACGAGCCGGTTCACGCGACCCGGGATCATGTCCACCTTGCCCGCGAGCGCCGGCACCCAGAAACTGTGGATCACGTCGGCGCTCTCGAGCAGCAGTTCGACCGGCTGGCCCGCGGGCAGGCGCAGCTCGTTCGCGAGCGGCACGCCCGTGACGCCGGTGCCGGGACCCCAGTAGCGCACTTCCCACCACCATTGCTTGCCCGTCACCTCGATGCGGACGGGACGTTCGGTGCCGAACGGCGCCGCCAGCGCGCGGGCGCCGCTGCTGATGCAATCCAGGACGAATCGCAACGGCCCGCGCGAGTTCACGTCGGCGAGCGCGCCGCCCACCGCGAGCGCGTACAGCAGCAATACCGTCAGGACGGCGACCGGCAACACGACGCCGCCCCAGAGCACCCAGCGCCGCGCGTCGACGCGCTTCTCCTGCGAGAACACGGCGCGCACCAGCAGACCCATCACGAGCAGGAAGAGCACGGCGCCGCCGACGAACAGCGCTGCGGTCAGCTCCGAGATCAGCGCCGCACCGCTGCCGGTGGCCGGGTGCAACGCGGACTGGATCCCGGGCGCGTTCATTCGAGCCCGTACAGGTAGGCCGCGATGTCGCGCGCTTCCGTCTCGGTCAGTCCGACTGCCGGCATCGCGGTGTCGGGCTTCATGCGTGGAGGATCGACCAGCCAGCGCACCAGCACCTCCGGCGTGTTGGCAAAGCGCCCGGCGAGGTAGGCGCGCTGTCGAAAATGGTCGAGCGGCGGGCCGACGTGACTCCGCACGCCGCGCACCCCCGGGATCACGTGGCAGGCGCCGCACTCGAGGCGCTCGATCGTCGCCCGTCCTCGCTCCGCGTTGCCGCCGGGCACGCGGGGCGGATCGACGGCGCCGCAGCCGACGGCCGCGATCGAGGCAGCCATCGCGCCGAACGCACGACGACGACTCAAGTCGGCCCCTTCGGCGCGTCCACGGGAGGCGCGTGCGAGAACAGGTACCGTGCCATGGCTCGCGCGTGTTCGGCGGGCACGTCGAGGTCCGGCATCAAGGTGCCGGGACTGACCTGCTGCGGGTCACGGATCCAGCGCTCGAGGTTTTCCCGCGTGTTCGGCAGCACGCCCGCGATGTACGCACGCCGTGCCCAGTCCCGCAGGGGCGGCCCTGCATAGGTTTCCGGACCGACGACACCCTCGATCACGTGACACGAATGGCAGGCGTACTGGCGCAGCAGCGTCGGACCGACGGCCTCCGTCGCGGACGACGGCAAGGTCTCGCGTTGGCCGCATGCCGTGGCACCGGCGCTGCGCGCCGCGTAGTCGGCCGGGCTCAGCGTGGGCAGGACCTTCAGGAACGCGACGGTCGCCCACAGATCGGTGTCGGACAGTCGGTACTCCCACGCCGGCATGCCGGTCATGCGTACGCCCTTGCGCGTGACGTAGTACAGCCACTCCGCCCGCCATTCGCGCGCCGAGTGGGCGAGGCTGGTCGGGATCGGCAGCATGCCGAGCGCCGCCGCTCCGGGCGCGACACCCGGCGCGCCGTGACACTGTGCGCAGTGCTGGTCATAGCACGCGAGTCCACGGCCGACGAGCGCCGGATCGTCGAGCGGCGGCGCTTCGATGTCGTCGGCGGATTCGCGGACCGAAAAGTGCAGCCCCGCGTCGAGCAGGCGATGCGTCAGCAGGAAATGCTGCTTCGTGGCCGCCGTGCTGACCGTGCCCGAAAGCAGCACGACGCCACCGACCAGTGCACCGACGATGACGAGCCCGATCGCACCGGTGGCGACCAGCAGCGCGTGGAACTTCCCCTGTTCGCGCCGGCGGGCGTCGTCGTCGCGTGCCACCCGGCTCCTCCTGCCGACGTGCGGTCCTTCCAGATAGCGCAGCCGAGTCGACTCGCGCTGTCGCTGTGTACCCCGGATTCGCGCGGGAGCCGTCTCACGTCCACGGCACGTGCGAGCACAAACCTGCGGCCTGATGTCATGCCCGCGAACGGCTCGGTGCGCTGACGTCGCGCATCCCCAGCTGCGCAGCGGCACGGAACCGGGCTGCGTCAGTCCCCCGACCGGGCCGGCGGTGCGCCGTCCTCCAGCGCCGCACCGCGAGACTTGCGAGCGCGATTCCGGTACAGCGCCGCCTGCAACAGCACGATCGAGTTCACCGGCACGGTGCCGAACAGCAGCACCGCGATCACCAGTTCATGGAACATCGGCCGGCCGGCGATGGCCGAGGAACTCAGCATCGAGGTCAGCAGCACCGCCGCGGCGCCGGCGGTCGACGACATCGACGGCCCGTGCACGCGCGAGAAGAAGTCGGGGAAACGCAGCACGCCCAGCGAGCCTGCCACGATCGCGAGCCCTGCAAACGCGAGCAGCACCGTGCCCGGCAGCGTCACCCAGAGCGGAAACGTGTCGATGGTCACGGCTCGATCACCTCGCCCCGCAACAGGAACCGTGCCAGCGCCATCGTGCCGATGAACCCGAACAGGGCGATCAGCAGCGCGATGTCGAAGTAGGCGGTCGAGCGCGAACGGATGCCGAGCACGAGCAGCAGCAGCATGCCGTTCGTGTAGAGCGCATCGAACGCCAGCACGCGGTCCTGCGCCGCAGGCCCCAGGAACAGGCGCACCGTGGCGTTGAGCATCGCCACGGCCAGGCACAGCTGCACGAACCAGACCGCGTAACCGAACACCTCGTTCATTCGAAGATCCTCCGCAACGGCCGTTCGTATCGCTCCTGGATCGTGCGGACGAGGGCCGCCTCGTCGGCGACGTCGAGCACGTGCAGCCGCAGGGATCGCCCGTCGTCCGAAACGCCCGCCCAGACGGTGCCGGGCGTGGAGGTGACGATTGCGGCGAGCACCGCCAGGCCGTGCGGGTCGCGAAGCTCGATCGGCACGTCGACGAAACCGCTGCGCTGCGGGAGGCCGCGACGGAAGGCGAGCCTGGCGACACCGACGTTCGATCGCACGATGTCCGCGAGGACGTGCAGCAGGAGTGGCACCGCGTGGGCGAGCCGGTGCACGTGCGGATGCGTCGGACGCAATCGATGCACGGCGCGCACGAGCAGGGTCGCGAGCAGCGCGGCAAAGACGAGCTCGGCCACCGTCTTCGCATCGTTCAATACGAGCCATGCCAGCGCGAGCCCGAACGCGAGCAGCCACGAATGGCGGGTCACGGCAACACCCCCGTCGTTTCGGCGACGACGCGCACGTACACCTCCGGGGCATGCAGCGACCGCGCGGCCGAGTCGAGGTAGGTCATGACCGGGGCGGCCGCCACGGTCAGCACCAGGCAGGCGAGGATCAGCAGCGAGGTGGGTGCAACTTCGATCACGCGCAACCGGGGCGTGCGCTGCGCGCTCACCGTCCAGAACAGCCGCAGGCCGCTGCGCGTGAATGCCACCAGCGCCGCCATGCCCGAGACCACCACGGCCGCGCAGAACGCCGCGCCGTACTGCGCGCCTCCCGCCAGCAGGTTCGGCCCGGCCGTCGCGCGCAACAACGCAAACTTGGCCAGGAACCCGGACAGTGGCGGCAGCCCGACGATCAGCA
>DASUYI010000434.1:0-2062 GCA_036377475.1 Steroidobacteraceae bacterium
GCTGGCCCGGTCGCACGCGCACCGTGTCCAGCTGCAGGTGTGCGTAGATCGCGTACGTGCCGTCGTCGTGCAGGACCTGCACGAAGTTGGCCTCGCTCATCGACGCGAGTTGCAGCCCGCTGCGGAAATGGTTGCGCGCGACGTTGATCACGAGCCCCTCGCGGGCCGCGTGCACGGCCGTCCCGACCGGCATTTCGATGTCGACGGCGTTGCGGCTCGCCGCGTCGGTGTGCGTCACCGCGTCGGGCGGCGCCTGCGAGACGCGGAAGCGCCGCGCGAGCGCGAACGGCGCGCGGTAAGGTGCCGACGGGCGATGGGTCACGTTCGGCTCGCCGACGACGTAGCCGTACTCGTAACGCACTTCCGACGGCCCGTCGGCGGCCGGCACGGCGAGCAGCGCACGCTCCGATTCTGCCGCCAGCACGTCGTGCCCCGTCCGCAGCCCGGCCGACGTCTCCGCCTTCACGGCGAACTCGACCGTGCACTTGCAGGGGTTCACGGCGACCAGCGCGATGCCGTCCGCCGTCGAGCGTGGCACGACCCGCATCTGCGGCGCGGCGCCACCGAGGCTGCCGAGGGCGACGTTCTCGACGCTGCCCGCGACCGGTGGCCGGTCCGTGTACACCCACTGGCCGCGCTCGTCCTTGTATCGGTAGGCCGCCGCGGCAGCAGAGACGGCGAGCAGCACCGCACCCGCCACGACCAGGCATGCGACGGCGAGCAGGCGGGGCAATCGGGTGCGCTGGGGCAGGCGCCTCATGGACGCAAGCCTAGCGCGCCGCGGCCAAAAGGACAGTGACGTACGTGGGTGAAACGGGGAAGAACGCGTAGGATTCGCGCGCGGCCGTCGGCTGCGCGCCTCGAGCGGTTACTGCTTCAGGCCCCGGATCAGTTCGCCGAGCGACGTGACCGGCGCCGAGCACGTCATGCCCCGGCACACGTACGCCACCATGCCCTGCATCGCGGCCTTGTCCGCCAGCGCCTGAGGCAGGTCGATCGCCGACGAGGGTATGGCGACGATCATGCGATGCGGGTCGAACAGCTTGTCGAGTTCGGTCGACCACACGGCGAGGTCGTCCTCGCCGCCGCGCAACACGACGATCGTCGGCGGTGCGGTGAACTCGTCGAGCGCCATGAGCAGCGTGCCGTGGCCGTGCGGGTAGCGCTCGATCGCTGCACGGGCCGCACGCAGCGTCGCCTCGGCGGCCTCGAGATAGCGGGTCTCCGCGAGCAGATAACCGAGGCGCACCAGCAATCGGGCGGCAAGGCCGTTGCCGGCGGGCGTGGCATCGTCCGCGAACGTCTTGGGCCGCACGATCAGCGTTTCCGCATCGTCGGCGGTGAAATAGAAACCGCCCGCCTCGCGATCGGTGAAATGCTCGAGGACGACCTCCGCGAGCTCGATCGCCCAGGCGAGCGCGGTCGGATCCCAGCGCGCCTCGAGCAGCTCGAGCAGTCCCCACGCGAGCGACGCATAGTCGTCGAGATAGCCGGCGAACTTCGATTCGCCGTCCGCGTGTACCGCGAGCAGCCGCCCGTCGCGCCAGCAGTTTTCGCGCAGGGCATGCATCGCGCGCAGCGCAGCGTCCGCGTAGTCGTCGCGTGCCAGCGCGCGACTCGCGCGCGCCAGCCCGGCGATCGCGAGCCCGTTCCACGCAGTGAGGACCTTCTCGTCGCGCCCGGGCCAGACGCGGGCGTTGCGCACCGCGAGGAGCCGGACGCGCGCCTCGTCGAGCCGCATCGCGGTCACTGCTTCGCCGAGCGCGAAGTCCGCCGCGACGTCGCCCACTGCGCGGCGCACGTAAAGGTGCCACTTGCCTTCGAAGTTCGGTTCCTGGTCGAGCCCGAAACGACGCGCGAACACCTGGTAATGCTCGGGCTCGAGGTGGCGCTGCACTTCCTCGGGCGTCCAGGCGTAGAACTTGCCTTCGTGGCCTTCGGAATCCGCGTCGAGCGTCGAATAGAAGGCGCCCGCCGGTGAGCGCAGGTCACGCAGCATCCAGTCCGCGGTTTCCGCGGTGATGCGGCGGAACTCCGGTTCGCCGGTGGCGACCGCGGCCTG
>DASUYI010000435.1:0-3556 GCA_036377475.1 Steroidobacteraceae bacterium
CCACGCTTCGTCCACCTGCACGTTCACACCGAGTACTCGCTCGTCGACGGCGTCGTCCGCATCGAGAGCGAGCGGCGGGACGACGGGACACTGCTGCGCGAGGGCTTGTTCGACGCGACCGCGCGGCTCGGGATGCCGGCAGTGGCGCTCACCGACCAGGCCAACCTGTTCGCGCTGGTCAAGTTCTACAAGACCGCGCAATCCAGGGGCATCAAGCCGCTGATCGGCGTCGACGCGCTGATCCGGGACGACGGCGAGAAGGCCGAGCCGAGCCGGCTGGTGCTGCTGTGCCAGGACGCGCGCGGCTACAACAACCTCACGCGTCTCGTGACGCGCAGTTACCTCGAAGGGCAGGGTCGCCACGGCCCGACCATGCTCCGCTCGTGGCTCGACCGCGACGCAACCGCCGGCTTGATCGCACTGTCGGGCGCGCGCGAGGGCGACGTCGGCCGGGCGCTCGTCGCCGGCCGCGACGCCGAGGCCCGCACGCTGCTCGACGCCTGGCTCGGACTGTTCGGCACCCGCTACTACCTCGAACTGCAGCGGACGGGCCGACCCGGCGAGGAAGACTGCATCGCCGGATCGCTGCAACTCGCCGTGACGCTCGGCGTGCCGGTCGTCGCGACGAACGACGTCAGGTTCGTGCGGCCCGAGGACTTCGAGTCGCATGAAGCCCGCGTCTGCATCCACGAGGGCACGTTGCTCGCGGACGCCTCGCGACCGCGTCGCTACAGCGAGGAGCAGTACCTGCGTTCGCCGGAGCAGATGGCGCAGCTCTTCGCCGACCTGCCCGAGGCGCTCGACAACTCGGTCGAGATCGCACGACGGCTCAACCTCGAGATCAGGCTCGGCCGGCCGTCGCTGCCGGCGTACCCGGTGCCGGCGGGACAGACGACCGAGCAGCACCTGCGCGAGGAATCGCTGGCCGGGCTCGACAGGCGCTGGCCGGTGCTCGAGAAGGCGCCCGGCACGCCGATCGCGCGCGAGGAGTACGACGCGCGTCTCGCGAGCGAACTCGACGTCATCTGCCCCATGGGATTCGCCGGGTACTTCCTGATCGTCGCGGACTTCATCCGCTGGGCACGCGAGAACGGCGTACCGGTGGGGCCGGGCCGCGGCTCGGGCGCGGGCTCGCTGGTCGCCTATGCCCTCGGGATCACGGACCTCGACCCGTTGCGCTACGACCTGCTGTTCGAGCGCTTCCTCAATCCCGAGCGCGTGTCGATGCCGGACTTCGACGTCGATTTCTGCATGGAGGGGCGCGACCGGGTGATCGACTACGTCGCGCACCGTTATGGCCGCGACCGGGTCTCGCAGATCATCACGTACGGCACCATGGCCGCGAAGGCGGTCGTGCGCGACGTCGCGCGCGTGCAGGGGTTGAGTTACGGCTTTGCCGACAGCATCGCCAAGCTGATCCCGTTCGAGCTCGGCATCACGCTCGACGATGCGCTCGAGAAGGAGGAGGAGCTCCGCAAGCGCTACCGCAACGAGGAGGAGGTGCGCGAGGTCATCGACATGGCCCGCTCGCTCGAGGGCCTCGTGCGCAACGCCGGCATGCACGCGGGCGGCGTCGTGATCGCGCCGTCCGTGCTCACGGACTTCGCGCCGCTCTACTGCGACGAAAACGGCACGAGCGTCGTCACGCAGTTCGACAAGGACGACGTCGAGGCGGCGGGCCTGGTCAAGTTCGACTTCCTCGGCCTGCGCACGCTCACGATCATCGACTGGGCGGTGCGCACGATCAACGCCGAACGCGCGAAGCTGGCGGAGTCGCCGCTCGACATGGCGGCGTTGCCGATGAACGACGCCGCGACGTATACGATGCTGAAGCGCTGCGAGACGACGGCGGTGTTCCAGCTCGAATCGCGCGGCATGAAGGACCTGATCAAGCGCCTGCAGCCCGACACCTTCGAGGACATCGTCGCGCTCGTGGCGCTGTTCCGGCCGGGCCCGCTGCAGTCCGGGATGGTCGACGACTTCATCGATCGCAAGCATGGCCGCATCGGCGGCGGCATCGACTACCTGCATCCGGACCTGAAGCCGGTGCTGTTCCCGACCTACGGCGTGATCCTGTACCAGGAGCAGGTCATGCAGATCGCGCAGGTGCTGGCCGGCTACACGCTGGGCGGCGCGGACCTGCTGCGACGCGCGATGGGCAAGAAGAAGCCCGAGGAGATGGCCAAGCAGCGCTCGATCTTCGTCGAAGGCGCGACCGGCCGTGGCGTCGCGGAGCACACGGCGGCGCACATCTTCGACCTCATGGAGAAGTTCGCGGGGTACGGCTTCAACAAGTCGCATTCCGCGGCGTACGCCGTGCTCTCGTACCAGACGGCGTGGCTCAAGACGCATTACCCGGCCGCGTTCATGGCGGCGGTGCTGTCGTCGGACATGGACAAGACCGACAAGGTCGTCACGCTGATCGACGAGTGCAACCGCATGGGCCTCACGGTCGAGCCGCCGGACATCAACGCCTCGCAGTACATGTTCGCGGTCTCGGGTCCGAAGTCGATCCGCTACGGCCTCGGCGCGATCAAGGGCGTCGGCCACGCCGCGGTCGAGAACATGATCGACGAGCGCGAGGCGGGCGGGCGTTTCCGTCATCTGCGCGACCTCTGCCGGCGCCTCGACCTCAACAAGGTGAACCGCCGCGTGCTCGAGGCGCTGATCCGCTCCGGGGCCTGCGACGGGCTCGGCGGCATGCGCAACCGTGCGACGCTGATGCACCAGCTGGCGTCCGCGATGCAGGCGGCGGACCAGTCGTCGAAGGCGAAGGAGGCCGGGCAGACGGATCTGTTCGGGCTCGCCGAGCCGTCGCCGGCGGCGCCCACGGCTTCGGACGGCGGCGACGATGCGGCGGCGCTGCACGAGAGACTTCCCGAGTGGAGCGAGGCCGTGCGGCTCGCCGGCGAGCGCGAGACGCTGGGCCTGTACCTCACGGGCCACCCGATCGCGGAGTACGAACGCGAGCTGAAGCCGATCATCAGCGGCCGCATCGTCGACATCGGCGGGGCGAGGCCGGTCGGTGCCGGCGACGACAAGGGCGGCGGCTGGCGCGGCCCGGGCCGCAGCGTCACGGTCGCGGGCCTCGTGCTCGAGATCCGCAAGCGCGGCGGTCGCACGAGCTTCGTGCTCGACGATCGCAGCGGGCGCCTCGAGGTCGCGATGTTCGAGGACGTGTACCAGCAGTACCGTGCGCTGGTCACCAAGGACGCGATCCTCGTGGTCGAGGGCAGCCTGCGCTGGGACGACTTCATCGACGACTGGCGCCTGCAGGCGAAGCGGATCATGGACGTCGACCAGGCCCGCGAGCAGTTCGCGCGCAACCTCGTGCTGCGCTGGCCCGCCGGCAAGCACCGCAACGGCGACGCGGGCAAGTTCGTGGCCGCGCTCGAGCACGCGCTGAAGCCGAGCCAGGGCGGCAAGTGCAACGTCGCCGTGCGCTACGCGACGGGCGACGCCGCGGCGATCCTGCAGTTCGGCGAGCAGTGGAAGGTGCGGCCGTCGCGTGAGTTGATCGAGCGCCTGGGGACGCTCGTCGGCCGCGACGCGGTCG